>DATFGS010000785.1:0-3842 GCA_035249225.1 Candidatus Methylomirabilota bacterium
GTCGCGAGCCGGCGGGCGGGCCTGGCCCCCCGGCGGGCCGGGCCCCGCCGGCGGTGGACGTGCGCGTGCGCCGCGTCGCGGTCGAGGACGGGGTGATCGCGATCGTGGACGGCGCGGTGAGCCCGCCCGGGCGCATCCAGCTGCAGGGCGCCGCGCTCCAGATCGAGAACCTCGCGTGGCCCGCGCGCGAGGCGTCCCAGGTGAAGCTGCGCACCGAGACCGCGACCGGCGGCCACCTCGAGGTCCAGGGCCAGCTGCGCGTGGACACGCAGGTGGTGGACGTGCAGATCGCGGCCAAGCAGCTCGACCTGGCCACGATGCAGGCGTTCCTGCCCTCGCGCGGCACCATCGAGGGGAAGCTGGACGCCGACCTGCGCGTGCGGGGCGCGCTGGCGCCGCTGGCCGTGGCCGCCACCGGCCGCCTCGCTTTCGACGACCCCACCTTCGGCGACGGGCAGCGCATGCTGGCCTACATCAAGCGGGTGGACGTGGCCGGCCTCGACGCGGACTGGCCGCGCCGCGTGACCGTCCAGCGCGTGGCCATGGACAAGCCCTGGGTGCTCCTCGAGCGCGAGACCGACGGCACCGTGCCGCTGCTCGGGCTGCTGATGGTCGGCCCGTCCACGCCGAAGGCCGCGCCCGCGCCGCCCGGTCGGGTGGTGGCCCCGGGCGCCCCGACCGGCGCCACGCCACCGCCGGTCGTCCGGGTGGGCGTGTTCGCGGTGGAGGAGGGCTTCGTGCGCTTCGTGGATCGCACGACCACCCCCGCCTTCGCCGAGGAGGCCTCGCGCATCGTCGTGACCGGGCGCGGGCTCGGGACCGCGCCGGACAGCCGCGGTCAGGTGGCGATGAACGGGCGGCTGACCGGCGGCGCGCCCTTCGAGATCAAGGGCGCGCTGGGCGCGCTCGGCGGGCCGCTCAACTTCGAGCTCGACGGCAAGCTCACCGACTTCCCGCTCTCGCGCGTCAACCCGTACAGCAACAAGCTGATCGGCTGGGTCGCGCGCCGGGGCGCCTTCGGCGCCACCGTGCACTACCGCGTCGTCGACAACCGGATCGAGGCCACCAACGACCTGCTCATCGGCCAGCCCGAATACGCCCCCTCGCGCAGCGGCGACGAGGTGCGCGATCGGGTCGGGGTGCCGTTCGGCATGCTCGTGTCCCTGCTCAAGAACGTGCGCGGGGAGATCAAGCTGTCGGTGCCCGTCTCGGGCGATCTGGCCTCCCGTCAGTTCGACCTGAGCGACGCCTTCTGGGCCGCGATGCGCGAGACCGCGATCAGCGTGATGGCGCTGCCGGTCAGCTGGGTCGGCAAGATCTTCTACACCGAGGACTCGCGGATCGAGACCGTGCGGATCTGGCCGGTCAGCTTCGAGGCGGGCACCGCCCGCATCGCGCGCGACTTCGAGCCGCAGGCCGAGCGCCTGGCCGGCTTCCTGCGCGACGCGCCGGGCGTGACCCTCGCCATGAAGCCCGTCCACACCGTGGAGGACATCGTGGCGCTCAAGCGCGAGGCGGTGCGCCAGCGCATCGACGCGGCCGCCCGCGAGCCCGGACAGACCCCCGAGGCGGTCGCGGCGCGGCTCTTCGCGGAGCGCTTCCCCGGCCAGGCGCCGCCGGCGGGGCTGGACGCGCTCGTCACCGAGCTGGTGAAGGCCGAGCCGAACCCGGACGCGGCGGCCCGCAACCTCGCGGTGCGACGCATGGACGCGACCCGCGCCCGCCTCGAGGCCGCCAAGGGCGCCGCCAACGCGGAGCGCCTGCGGGCCACCGAGGGCGTGGTCCCGGTCGAGGCCTCCGGCCAGGGCCGCATCGAGTTCGAGATCGTCCCCTGAGCGGGGAGACCGCGACCTAGAATGTCGGGTTGTCGGTGCGGTCTTCGAGGGCGGCGGGGCCCTCGGTGGGCAGGGTCTCCGCGTAGTTCTGGGCCGCGTCGATGTCGTGCTCCCAGACCTCCCGCGGCAGCTCGTAGAGGATCTCGATCCCGTGCCCGTCGGGGTCCGAGATGTACACGCTGTGGGTCATCCCGTGGTTGATACGCCGGTGGAACGTGACGCCCTGCCGCTGGAGGAACTCGACCTGCTTGAGCCACGACTCACGATCCGGCCACGCGATCGCCACGTGGTTGAGCCCGATCTTCGGCCCCATCAGGCTCCACGTCTCGGGCGCGCCGTCCGCGGCGGCGGCGCCGTCCTTGCGCGGCACCTCGGCGAGCGCCAGGTCGTGGTGCGAGAGGTCCCCGTTCTCCGCCACCCCGCTGTAGAAGCGCATCTTCGGGCGCACCTTCCCGGGCTGGGGCTTGAGCTCCGCGACGCAGCGGAAGCCCACGATCTCGGTCCAGAAGCGGTGCGAGACCTCGATATCCCGCACGTTGAGGACGACGTGGTTCACCCCGCGCGGCGTCTGGGCGCTTCCGACGGCACGGACATCCGACTCGGTCTTGGCCATGGCTCCCCTCCGGAGGCTAGAGCATCCCCCCGCTAGAACATTCCATTGCTGTTCGCCGCCTTCTCCGGAATCTCCTGGATCACGTCCCAGTGCTCCACGATCTTGCCGTTCTCCAGCTTGAAGACGTCCACGATCGCCGAGCCGCGGGCGCCCGGGGTGCGGACGGCGTGCACGTGCAGGATCACGTAGTCGCCCTCGGCCCACACGCGCTTGATCTCGCTGCGCGACTGGGGGAACTTCTCGCGCAGGAACCCGAGGAACGCCTTGAAGCCCTCGATGCCGTCGGGCGCGTTCGGGTTGTGCTGCACGTAGCGGGGGCCGAAGAAGCGGGACGCCGCCTCGAAGTCCTTGCGGTTGAGCGCGGCGTCGTAGAACTCGACGACCGTCTTCTTGTTGGCCTCGAGCGTGGCGTCGGCCGCGGCCGGAATGGGCGCGGCCGAGACCAGCAGGCCAGCGGCCAGCCACAGCAACGCGAAGCGGGTCATCGGCGCCTCCCGGGAGCGATCGCCTGCCCGCCGATGATACCGTGCCGGGGCGACCCGGCGCTAGGCGCGCAGTCGGGGGTCCAGCGCGTCGCGGACGGCGTCGCCCACGAAGTTGAGGCCGACCACCGTGATGAAGAGGGCCGCCCCCGGCCCGAACACGATCCAGGGCGCCTGCTGGAGGTACCCCCGGCCCGCGTTGATCATGCTGCCCCAGGAGGCGGCCGGGGGCTGGATGCCCAGCCCCAGGAAGGACAGGGAGGCCTCGGCGAGGATGGCGAAGGCCACGCTCAGCGAGGCCTGGACCACGATGGGCGCGGTGGCGTTCGGCAGCACGTGCGTCCAGGCGATGCGCCAGCCCGGGGCCCCCAGGGCGCGCGCCGCGTCCACGTACTCGCGCGCGGTGATCGTCAGCACCTGCCCGCGCATGAGCCGGGCGAAGGTGGGCGTGTAGACCACCCCGAGCGCGATGACCACTCCGGTCAGGCCGGCGCCGAGCACCGCGCCGAGAGCCAGGGCCAGCACCAGCGGCGGGAAGGACAGCACCGCGTCCATCATGCGCATCACGAGTGAGTCCACGCGGCCGCCCGCGTAGCCGGCCAGCAGGCCGAGGAGGCCGCCCGCCAGCACCGCGATGATCACCGAGCCGAAGCCCGCGGCCAGGGACACGCGCGTGCCGAAGATCACCCGGGAGAGCACGTCGCGGCCCACGTTGTCGGTGCCGAGGAGATGGGTCCGGTCGGGGCGGGCCAGCGTGTGGTTGAGGTTCTGCTTCAACGGATGGTAGGGCGCCACCAGCGGGGCGAGCAGCGCCACCGTGACCGCCAGCAGCATGACCGCGGCCCCGAACGGGGCCAGCCGCGCCCGGGCGGCGCGGCGCAGGACCCGCCAGCGGCGCTCGCGGACCGAGCG
>DATFGS010000786.1:0-1410 GCA_035249225.1 Candidatus Methylomirabilota bacterium
GCGAACCACCGGTATCCCGACTACGAGGGCCTGCTCTCCTTCCGCACCGCGGTGGCCAACTGGTACCGCGGCCGCTTCGGGGTCACCCTCGATCCGCAGACCGACGTGCTCACCCTCATCGGGTCGAAGGAGGGCACGGCCCACATGCCGCTCGCCTTCGTGAACCCGGGCGACGTGGTGCTGGTGCCGGACCCCGGCTATCCGGTCTACGCGGCGGGCACCTGGTTCGCGGACGGCGACGTGCACTTCATGCCGCTGCGTCGGGCCAACGGCTTCCTGCCCGACCTCGACGCGATCCCCGCGGACGTGGCGAAGCGCGCCAAGCTCATGTACCTGAACTACCCGAACAACCCCACCGCGGCGGTGGCCACGCCCGAGTTCTTCGCCCGGGTCGTCGACTTCGCGCGGCGCCACCAGATCATCGTCTGCCACGACGCGATGTACTCGGAGCTCCGCTTCGACGACTATCGCCCGCCCTCCTTCCTGCAGACCCCCGGGGCGATGGAGGTCGGCGTCGAGTTCCACTCGCTGTCCAAGACCTACTCGATGACCGGTTGGCGGATCGGGTTCTGCTCGGGCAATGCGGGCGCGATCGCCGGGCTGGGCAAGATCAAGACCAACGTGGATTCGGGCGTCTTCCAGGCCGTGCAGGAGGCGGGCATCGCCGCGCTGACCGGGCCCCAGGATCTCTCCGAGCAGTACCGCCGCACCTACCAGGAGCGGCGCGACGTGGTGGTGGCGGGACTCAAGCGCCTCGGCTGGGACGTGGACGTGCCGAAGGCCGCGTTCTTCGTCTGGGCTCCCGTCCCGGGCGGCCTCGACTCGCGCACGTTCGCGGCGCGGATGCTCAACGAGGTCGGCTGCGTGATCACTCCCGGCGTCGGCTTCGGCCCCTCCGGGGAAGGCTTCTACCGGATCGCGCTCACCATCGACGCCAAGCGCCTGCAGGAGGCGATGGACCGCCTCCGGGGGCTCAAGCTCTGAGCTCTGATAAAATCTTCCTCGAGGATGTCCGCTTCTACGGGCACCACGGGGTCACGAAGGCCCAGCAGACGGTCGGCGCGTGGTTCGCGGTGGACGCCGAGCTCGCGCTCGACCTCGCCGCGGCGGCGGCCTCGGACGATCTGCGGTCCACGGTGGACTACGGGCTGATCGCGGCCCGCATCGTGGAGGTGTGCACCAAGGAGCGGGTCAATCTCCTGGAGCGGCTGGCGGGACGGCTGGCCCAGATGCTGCTGGCGGAGTTCCCCTGCGAGGAAGTCCGGGTGCGAGTGCGCAAGCTCACGCCCCCGATGGAAGGGCTCCAGGGCATCCCGGGTGTCGAGCTCACGCGGCGGAGACGGTAGCGATGGCGCGGGTGTTCCTCTCGGTGGGGTCGAACCTGGGCGACCGGCTGGATTGCCTGCGCCG
>DATFGS010000787.1:0-3578 GCA_035249225.1 Candidatus Methylomirabilota bacterium
ATCGAGATCGGCGCGCTGCCGTGCGGGCAGTGGACCGGCTGCCACTCCACCCCGATCGACGCGGAGGCCCCGCCCCACGGCGACCGCGCGCTGACCGACAAGACCAACCGGCTGTCCTACCCCTTCGGCGTGCTCGTGGACGCGAACGGCCGGCGCTTCTTCGACGAGGGCGAGGACTTCCAGTTCTACACCTACGCCAAGCTGGGCGGGATCATCCTCAACCAGACCCGCGGCGTGGCCTACCAGATCTTCGACGACAAGGTCTCGGGTCTGCTGGAGGGGCGGTACAAGACCGGGCGGCCGGCCGTCGCCGACTCGCTCGCCGCCCTGGTCGCGCTGCTCCCGGTGGATCAGGCGCGCTGCCAGGAGACCCTCGAGGCGTACAACGCGGCGGTAGGGCCGGGCGTCTTCGATCCCACCGTCCGCGATGGGCTCGGCACCAAGGGGCTGGCGCTGCCCAAATCGAACTGGGCGCAGCGGCTGGACACCCCGCCCTTCACCGCGTGGCCGGTCACCGGCGGGATCACCTTCACCTTCGGCGGGGTGCGGGTGAACGAGCGCGCGCAGGTGCAGAGCACGAGCTGGGCGTCGATCCCCGGGCTCTTCGCCTGCGGCGAGATGGTGGGCGGGCTCTTCCACGGCAACTACCCGGGGGGCACCGGTCTCATGTCGGGCGCGGTCTTCGGGCGCCTCGCCGGCGCGAGCGCGGCCGCCACCTGAGCGGGCGCTAGGCGCGGCTCGCTGCCGCGATCTCGGCGGGCGTGTAGCGGAAGGCGTGGAACACCCAGTTGTTCAGGCCGGGCGCCCCGGGCTCCTCGGCGAAGTGCGGGCTCACGTATTCTTACACGACCTCGCGCCCGCGCGTCACCTCGAAGATCCGGCCGTGACATCCCTCGCACACGAGCGTGTTCCCGTTCGCGAGGCGCTGCGCGCCCGAGATGTAAGGGCTGAAGAACTCGAAGAGCGACGGGTCGGTGTACTCCCAGACGATGTCGCCGGTGCGCGGATCGACCTCGAGCACCCGGGAGAACGTCCCGGGGTGGTCGCGACGATGGGTGCCGTTGTCGAAGATCAGGAGGTTGCCGCCGGGCAGGGGCCGCGGATCGTGCGGCTGGGCCAGCGGGGGGCTGCCGAGCGTCCAGACGATCTTCCCGGTCGCGCGCTCGATCATGACCACCGTCGAGATGTTGCGGAAGCCGACCACGATGTGGCCCTCGGCGGTCTCGGCGACGGTATTGCCGTGCGTGTTCATCCCTGGGCTCTCCGGCAGAGCAAGAGGGGCGCCACGAATCGAGGCGAGGCGCGTGACGCGGTACCGAGGCGGTTTGCGCGAGAAGCGGGGCGTCGCGGCCATCGGGCGGCGCCCGCGCCGGTGGTCCCGCCGACACCGAGCGTCACCGCGCAGGGCGCGTCTACACGAAGCGTGAAGGGGCGGGCCGCGTCACCCTCCACAACACGTGAAGTTTCACCGCGCGTGCTTGGCCCGGACGGGCTCGGGACCGGCGTGATCGGGCGTGGTCCGGCCGATGGTCACGCGGTCCAGCGAGATCCGGAGCAGGCCTTCGACCAGCCGCCAGATCGGGTGCTTCTCCCGGGCGCCGCCCACCCGAGCCCAGATCTCCGCGAGCATGTCCTGCGCGCGCTGCAGGCGGGGCGGGGGACTCGCGGTCTTCGGCAGGCCCGGCTGGCATTCGCGAAGGCGCCGCCGCAGCATCTTGATCATCACGTGCGACGGCACGCCGCCCCGCGCGCCCTTCCACGAGGCCAGCAGGGAATACGGGGACGGCGAGTTCCTCGCTTCGTCTTCGAGCCACACCGCCGGGACCTCGCGGCTGGCTTCCGACCACGGCGTTCGATTCGCGTATCCGTGCACCTTCACTCTCGAGTTCGTCATGCGGCTCTCTCTCCCTGGGCCGATCGCCCGAATTCTCCGGCGGTGGCCGCCCGCAGGCGACGAAGGCGCGGGCTGGCCGGGTGCTGGCGCTGCGAAGGGGAGGAGCTACGCGGGTGGGGCGCGGGACTGGAGCGTCGAGGCCGTGGCGGTCGCGACGCGAGTGCTTCCGTGCTGCGGGATCCGGTCGGCGACCCGGAGCCTGAAGACGTCGGGCAGCAGGGACGGCGTGACGCCTCCGGCCTCCGAGGTGAGCAGGAGGATGACGTCGTCATCGTCGGCGCCGTCGTAGATCCCGTGGATCCAGGACGGATCCATGGGCGTGGCGTAGGCGAGCGCGGTGAGCCCGACCACCGGCCCGAGGAGGACCAGGGCCGCCAGGGCCAGCAGTCGGCTCGTCTTCACAGTTCGATCCATAGCAAGCCCCTCGACATCATGTCAAGTCGCGCGACGAGAGGTGGTCGCGGGCGGCGCCTCGCTTGCGCGCCGGCGGAGGGGTGTGCGAGAGTCCCGCCATGCGCCGGGGCGCCGACTATCTCGCGAGCCTCCGCGACGGGCGCGCCGTGTTCCTGGACGGCGAGCGCGTGGACGACGTGACCCGGCATCCCGCCTTCGCCGAGTCCGTCCGGCGCATCGCGGAGCGGTACGACGCCGCCGCGGAGTCGCCCGACGTCACCACCTGCCTGGATCCGGCCACCGGCAAGCGGAGCGGCGCGATGTGGCTGATCCCGCGCTCCGCGGAGGATCTCGGGCGCCGCCGGGCCGTCCACCGGTTCTGGGCGGAGGGCTCGTACGGGCTCATGGGGCGCACGCCCGACCACGTGGCGTCGGTGCTCACCGGCTTCGCGGGCTGGCGGCAGCTCTTCGACCGCGGGGGCCGGCAGTACGGCGACAACGTGGTCCGCTTCCACGAGCGGGCGCGGGACGAGGACCTGTACCTGGCCTACGCGATCGTGCCGCCCCAGATCGACCGCGGCACGCCGGCCCACCAGCACCCGGAGCCGTTTCTCCACCCGGGGGTCGTGCGGGAGACGGACGCGGGCATCGTGATCCGCGGCGCGCACTCGATCGCCACGTCGGTGACCATGGCCGACTGGCTCTACGTGAGCTACATCACGCCGCTCGCGCCCGGCGACGTGGACTACGCGATCTCGCTCGTGCTGCCGGTGAACGCGGAGGGGCTCCGGCTCCTGCCGCGCCGGCCCTACGCCACGCTCGCGACCAGCGTCTACGACTACCCGCTCTCCGCGCGCTTCGACGAGGTGGACACCACCGTCGTCTTCGACGACGTGCTCGTGCCCTGGGAGCAGGTCTTCGTCTACAAGAACGTGGAGCTGGTGACCGCCCAGTTCCACGAATCGCCCGCCCACGTGACCGCGAACTTCCAGTCGCTGGTGCGCTTCGGGGTCAAGCTCGAGCTGATGGCCGGCCTCGCCCTCAAGCTGGTCGAGGTCGGGCGCGGCGAAGGCGACGCCACCACCCAGGCGACCCTCGGCGGCGACATCGCCACGTTCTGCGCCGCCTTCGACGCGCTGGTGCAGGCGGCCGAGCGCCGCCCGCTGGTGAGCCAGGGCTACGCGCGCCCGCACCCGCAGTACGTCTACGCGGGGATGAGCCTCCAGCGCCGGCTCATCGTGGACATGTACCGGACGGTGCGCGAGCTGGCGGGGGGCGCCTTCCAGAACCT
>DATFGS010000788.1:0-2962 GCA_035249225.1 Candidatus Methylomirabilota bacterium
CGAGCAGGGCGCCGAGGGCGTGCGCGAGGTGCTCGGCAGCGCGCTCTACAGCTATGCCATGAACTTCATGGGCCTGCCCGCGGCCATCGTGCCCGCGAACGAGAACGACGCCCAGCCGGTCGGCGTCCAGATCGTCGGCCGTCGCTTCCGCGAGGACATGATCCTCGATGCCGCGGAGGCGGTGGAGCGCGCGGTCGGCGTGATGGCCGAGCGGCTCTGGCGGCGCGGCCCCTGAGGCTGACCCGCTGACTTTCTTCCCTCCGTTTGATGTATGCTGCCCATCGCACTCGACCAGCCGCGAAAGGGGAGCACGATGGCGTTCTACGAGAAGGGCCCTGTCCGCATTCACTACCAGGAGGCCGGCTCCGGCTTCCCGCTGTTCGTCTTTCCCGGCGGGGGCCAGAACTCGACCATCGGCTTCATGTCGGACCGGGCCCCGTTCAACGCGATCGAGGAATTCAAGGACGAGTACCGCTGCATCACCGCCGACCTGCGCAACGCGCCCAGCGGCCATTCCTCCGGGCCGCTCGAGATCGACCGGCCCTGGGACTCCTACGCCGACGACCACCTCGCCCTCATGGATCACCTGGGCATCCAGCGCTTCATGGCGATCGGCTACTGCATCGGGGGACCGTTCATCTGGAAGCTGGTCCAGCGCGCGCCGGAGCGCATCGTCGCCGCCGTCGTGTCGCAGCCCGTCGGCTTCCGCAAGGAATCGAACCCCATGTACGACAACAGCATGCAGACCTGGGGGCCGGCACTGGTCAAGCAGCGGCCTGACCTCACGATGGACATGATCGACAAGTTCCTGACCCGGATGTACGTCACGAACGCCGACTTCGTGTTCAGCGTCCCGCGCCACGTCGTCCAGGGCTGCCCGGCGCCGGTGCTGGTCATGCCCGACGAAACTCCTGCGCACCCCTACGAGCCCGCGATCGAGTCGGCGATGCTGGCCCCGAAGTCCGAGTTGACCTTCTTCCCGTGGAAGGACACGAAGGAGAAGATCCCACTCGCGGTGCGGCACGTGCGCACGTTCCTCAAGGCGAACCGGCCGGCCTGATCCCGAGGAGTATTCATGGCGTTCGGATGGGGCATCGTCAGCACGGGCAAGCATCCCGACATCAAGATCGCGCCGGCGATGGCCGCGGCCGACGGCGGCGACCTCGTCGCCGTGTACAGCCGCGATCAGGACCGCGCGGAGGCGTTCGCACAGAAACATGACGCGCGCGCGGCTTACAGTCAGCTCGGCGATCTCCTCAAGGACTCGCGGGTCGACGGCGTCTTCGTGGCCTCGCCGAACGCCTTGCACGCCGAGCACGTCGCCCAGGTGGCGGCCGCCGGAAAGCACGTGCTGTGCGAGAAGCCGATGGCCACGACGATCGCCGACGCCGTGCGAATGGTGCGCGCGTGCCGCCACGCGGGCGTCACGCTCGGCGTGGCCTTCAACCTGCGCCAGCACCCGGCCTATAGACGTGCCCGCGAGCTCGTCGCCGCCGGGGCGCTGGGGCGCATCGTGCTCGCCCAGGCGCAGTGGGCCTTCGGCGTGCGCGGCCGCGACGGCTCACCGCCCCGTACGCCGCTCACGCAGTGGTGGGACACGCCGGAGCTGATCGGGGGCGCGTCCACCATGATGGGCACCGGCGTGCACTCGGTCGACCTGCTGCGCTTCGTGCTCGGCGCCGAGGTGGACGAGATCACCGCGGTCACCGACGGCCAGACGGCCGCGCGCCCGCTCGAGCAGCTCGCCTGCCTCACGCTGCGCTTCGCCAACGGCACGCTCGGCCAGGTGGTCGCGAGCCGCCTTCTTCCCGATTCGCGCAACGACTTCCGCGTGTACGGCATCACCGGGCTCATCGCCGGACACCACTCGATGTGGGAAGCGCGCACCGGCCGCTTCGAGATCACGAGCGACACCGTCAACGAGACCGCCGACTACCCGGAAGCCCTGCTGCCGAACTACGTGGCCGAGATCGAGGACTTCCAGCGCGCGGCCGCCACCGGCGGCCCGCCCGCCGCGACCGGCCTGGACGGGCTGCGGGTCGTGGAGGTCACCCTCGCGATGATCGAGTCCGCGCGTACGCACCGCAGCGTGAAGATCGAGCGCGTCGAGCCTTAGCCCCATCACACACAGGAGACTTCGATGAGTGTTCACACGTCGCCACGGTCGGACATGGCACCAGGGCTTCCCTACGACCGGCGCCGCCTGGAAGACATCGGCTACATGACCTGCATGACTCTCACCCTGCTCGGCAACTATGCCCAGACCGGGCATTTCGGCGGGCCGCTCGCCTACACGCCCTTCAACGTAGCGGCGCATCTGGCCGGGCCCGCGCTGGGCGGGCTCCGCTATGACTACCGGCGCCCCAAGCATCCGTACGGCGACAAGTTCATGCTGGCGGCGGGACACTGCGCACCCACCTGCTACGCGCTGTGGATGATCCTGGGGCAGGCGCTCTACCGGAAGCATCACGCGACGGGCGATTCCCGCTATCACGTCGCGTCGGACGTCGCGATGCTGCCGGTCGACGCGCTGGGGTTCCGTCGCGGCGCGGGCGCGCTGAGGACCTTGCTCGCGGACCAGGGGCTGTCGGACCATCCGCTGTTCGCCCAGGCGAAAGGGCGCGGCATCCGGGCGCTCTCCGGGCACATCGAGTCCACCGATCTCACCAACGACGTCAACGGGGGCCCCTCGGGCGTCGGAGTCGCGACGGCGGCAGGAAAGGCGGCGTTCTGGGACATCATGGGCGCCCCCATGGGAACGCCGAAGGTCATCGCGCTCGAGGGTGAGTTCGCCATGACCGAGGGACACGCCCAGGAGCTCAAGACCCAGGCCATCGCGCTACAGGTCGGCAAGCGGCTCCGGATCTTCCTGTCCGACAACAACGCCGGCATCGACGATTCCCTGATCGGCGGCGTGGTGGCCAGCAAGTTCTCCGGCTACCGTCTGGTCGACCAGTGGACC
>DATFGS010000789.1:0-6396 GCA_035249225.1 Candidatus Methylomirabilota bacterium
CGGCATCGGGATGCCGGCCCGGGTGGCCAGGGTGCGGACGATCCGGTGCAGGGCCGGGGCGGCCGCCTCGTCCACCGGCTGGGCCCCGTACATCCGGAGGACGATCTTGTCGGAGAACCAGTAGCTTCCGAGGTTCATCACCATGGCCAGCACGAGGGCCATGATCATGCCGTTCTGGCCCCCCAGGGCTCCCCCGATGAGCACGACCAGCACCGTGAGGGCCGCCAGCAACACACCGGTCTTCATGAGGTTGGCCATCCGCTCGTCCTCCCGGTCCGAATGCTAGCAGCCGAGTCCCAGACCGTCAAGCAAGTGGCGACTTTACGGGCTTTTGGGTTGACAAGGGGTACCCCCACGCTTATACTGACGCGTCTGTAAGAAAAACTCCTTACTTCACGTAAGCTTAGACGGGGTTCTTCACGTGCTGATCCAGGTAGCCGACATTCCGCCCGATGGTCTCCGCATCGAAGGGACGGCGGACTTCCCGCAGCCGTTCCAGGACCACACCTGGGCCCTCGACGATCTCGCGCTGACCATCGAGAAGGACGGCGACACGGTCTTCGTCCGCGGCGACCTGAGCGCGCGGGTCCCGCTCGTGTGTGGGCGCTGCGTGGAGGGCTACACCGTGACCGTCCACCCCGAGGTGGATGCCCGCTTCGTGCCCATGCCGTCGACCCGCGAGGAGCAGGAGCTGGGGGCCGGCGAGCTCGAGACCGACGTCTACCAGCACGGCACGCTCGACCTGACGGCCCTGCTCGAGACCGAGACGACCCTGGCGTTGCCCATGAAGCCGCTCTGCCGGGAAGGCTGCCGAGGCCTGTGCCCGGCGTGCGGCGGCAACCGCAACGTCACCGACTGCGCGTGCGAGACGCCCGCGCCCGACTCTCGCTGGGCGGCCCTGAAGGACTGGGCCGGCCGGTCGAGATAGCCCGAACAGGAGCCCTCCGATGCCTCTCCCCAAGCGACGACACTCCAAGACGCGCGGCCGCAAGCGGCGCACGCACTACAAGATGGTCGCGCCCTCGCGATCCCTGTGCCCGCAGTGCCGCGAGGTGAAGCCGCCCCACCGGATCTGCCCGCACTGCGGGTTCTACAAGGGACGCGAAGTCATCTCGGTCGAGGGCGAATAGTCTTTCCGGCTGAGCCGGGCCGTGCCATAAGATCGGCGCCATGAAGATCGCGGTCGACGCCATGGGAGGCGACTTCGGTCCCGCCGTCGTGGTCGAGGGCGCGGTGGCTGCGTGCCGCGAGTTCGGGCTCGGCTCCGTCCTGGTGGGGGACAAGGCGGCCATCGAGCGCGAGATCGCGCGACTCAATGCCCAGGACCTGCCGGTCACGGTGCGCCACGCCTCGCAGGTGGTCGGCATGGCGGAGCCGCCCTCGCAGGCGCTGCGCCGCAAGCGCGACTCCTCGCTGCGGGTGGCCGCCGAGCTGGTCAAGGACGGCGAGTGCGGGGCCATCGTCTCCGCCGGCAACACCGGCGCCGCGATGGCCATCAGCATGTTCGTGATGGGCGTGCTCCCCGGGGTGGACCGGCCCGCCATCGCGGCGCCGCTGCCGAGCCTGTCCGGCTACACCGTGCTGATCGACGCGGGGGCCAACGTGGACCCCAAGCCGCGCCAGCTCTTCCAGTTCGCGGTCATGGGCCACGTGTACTCGAGGCACATCGTGGGCAAGGACAACCCGCGGGTCGGGCTGCTCTCGGTGGGCGAGGAAGAGGGCAAGGGCACCGACCTGACCAAGGAAGCGTTCGAGGACCTGCGCGGCTCGTCGCTCAACTTCATCGGCAACATCGAGGGGCGCGACATCTACAACGGCCGCTGCGACGTGGTGGTGACCGACGGCTTCACCGGCAACGTGTGCCTCAAGGTCTCGGAGAGCCTGGCCGAGATGCTCACCGCGATGATCCGCGAGGAGCTCTCGCGCGACGTGCTCTCGCTGGCGGGCGCCGCGCTCTCCAAGCGGGCCTTCGCGCGCCTGAAGCGCCGGGTGGACTACACCGAGATGGGCGGCGCGCCGCTGCTGGGCATGAACGGGGCCGCGATCATCTGCCACGGGGCCTCGCCGGTGAAGGCGATCAAGAACGCGGTACGGGTGGCCGCCGACTGGGTTCGCAACGACGTGAACCACCACATCAAGACCGCGCTCGAGGCGGAAGCTGTCCTCGCCGAGGGACGGGAGGGAGGCCGGGAATGAACCGGGCTCAGATCATCGGCGTCGGCGCCTTCGCCCCGAAGCGAATCCTGACCAACCGGGAGCTCGAGAAGATGGTCGAGACTTCCGACGAGTGGATCGTCCAGCGCACCGGCATCCGCGAGCGGCACATCGTGGACGAGGGCGAGGGGCCGTCGGACCTGGCGGTCCGGGCCGCCCGGCAGGCGATGGAGCGGGCGCAGGTCACCGCGGACGAGATCGACTTCATCGTGGTGGGCACCACCGCGGGGGACATGCACTTCCCCACCACCGCCAACCTGGTCCAGCACCGCCTCGGCTGCCGCAACGCGGGCTCGGTGGACGTCTACGCGGCCTGCTCGGGCTCGGTCTACAGCCTCTCCATCGGGGCCCAGTACGTCCAGACCGGCAAGTACCGCACCGTGCTGTGCATCGGCGCGGAGTGCCTCTCGCGCATCACCGACTTCACCGACCGCGGCACCTGCATCCTGCTCGCGGACGCGGCGGGCGCGGCGGTGCTCCGGCCGTCGACCGATTCCGCCGGCATCATCGACACCGATCTCTACTCCGACGGCCGCTACGGCGACCTGCTGATCCAGCCCGCGGGCGGCTCGCTGCACCCGGCCACCCACGAGACGGTGGACCAGCGCCAGCACTTCGCCAAGATGAAGGGCAACGAGGTGTTCAAGGTCGCGGTGCGGATGTTCGGCGACTGCGCGGAGCGCATCCTGAAGAACAACGGCTTCACCGCGAACGACCTCGATCTCTTCGTGCCCCACCAGGCGAACCTCCGCATCATCGAGGCGGCGGTGAAGCGCCTCCGGGTGCCGATGGAGAAGGTGATGATCAACGTGGAGCGCTACGGCAATACCGGCGCCGCGTCGGTCTACGTGGCGCTCGAGGAGGCGTGGGCGACCGGGCGGGTCAAGCCGGGCGATCTCGTGCTGATGGCCGCCTTCGGCGGCGGCTTCACCTGGGGCGCGGCGCTGCTGCGATGGTAGCCGGCCCGCTCGCCTTCCTCTTCCCCGGCCAGGGCTCGCAGGAGGTCGGCATGGGGCGCGCCCTCGCGGACGCATCGCCCGCCGCGAAGGCGGTCTGGGCCGAGGCGGACGCCGCCCTCGGCTTCCCGCTCTCCACGCTCTGCTTCGAGGGCCCCGCCGCGGACCTGGCGCTGACCGCCAACACCCAGCCCGCGGTGCTGACCACGAGCGTGGCGGCCGCCGCCGCGCTGGCCGAGCGGGGCGTGACTCCCGGCCTCGCGGCCGGCCACAGCCTGGGCGAATACTCCGCCCTCGTGGTCGCGGGCGCGCTGCGCTTCGCGGAGGCGGTGCGGCTGGTGCGCCGCCGCGGCGAGTTCATGCAGGAGGCGGTGCCGGTGGGCACCGGCGCGATGGCCGCGCTGATGGGCGTGGAGCTGACCGCGGTCGAGCAGATCTGCGCGGAGGCCGCGCAGGGCGAGGTGGTGGGGGTGGCCAACATCAACTCGCCAGGCCAGATCGTCATCGCGGGGCACCGCGCGGCGGTGGAGCGGGCGGTCGAGGGGGCCGCGGCGCGCGGCGGGCGCAAGAGCGTGCTGCTGCCGGTGAGCGCGCCCTTCCACTGCGCGCTGATGAAGCCGGCCGCGGATCGCCTGGCCGCCGAGCTCGAGCGCCTCACCGTGAGCGCGCCGCGCATTCCGGTCATCCGCAACGTGGACGGCGGGGTGACCCGGACCGCGGACGAGGTGAAGCCGTTCCTGGTCCAGCAGGTGGCGAGCCCGGTGCGGTGGACCGACTGCGTGGAGCGTCTGGCGCGCGAGGGCGCGACCGGGTTCCTCGAGGTCGGCCCGGGCCGCGTGCTGACCGGGCTGCTCAAGCGCACGCTCGACGGCGCGCGCGGCCACGCGGTGGAGGATCCCGCCTCACTCGAGAAGGCGATCGCGGCGGTCGGGGGCGCGACGGCGTGACCTCGGGTAAAGCCCTGGCGGGAAAGGTCGCGATCGTCACCGGCGGCAGCCGGGGCATCGGCCTCGCCATCGCCCGGTCTCTGGCAGAGGACGGCGCCTCCGTGGTAGTCTCTGGCCGCGACGCAGCGCGTCTCGACGCGGCGGTGAAGGAGCTGGAGGCCCTGGGCGTGACGGCCCTGGGGGTGACCGCCGACGCCGGGAAGCGCGAGGACGTCGATCGGCTGATCGAGGCGACCCGGGAGCGCTTCGGGCGCATCGATGTGGTGGTCAACAACGCCGGGATCACGCGCGATCAGCTCCTGGTCCGGATGAAGGACGAGGACTGGGACCAGGTGCTGGACACGAACCTGCGCGGGGTGTTCCTGATGACCCGGGCGGCGGGCAAGGTGATGATGAGGCAGCGGAGCGGGCGTATCATCAGCATCGCATCCACCGCGGGCGCGATGGGCAACCCCGGCCAGGTCAACTACTCGGCGGCCAAGGCGGGCGTGATCGGGCTCACGAAGGCGGCGGCGCGGGAGCTGGCGCACTGGAACATCCTGGTGAACGCGGTGGCCCCCGGGCTCATCGAGACGGACATGACGGCGGCGATCCCCGCGGAGGCGCGCGAGGCGATGCTCCAGCAGGTGCCGCTCAAGCGGATCGGGCAGAGCCGGGAAGTGGCGGAGGTGGTGCGATTCCTCGCCGGCGACGGCGCGAGCTACATCACTGGCCAGACGATCCACGTCAACGGCGGACTGTACATTTAATCAATCGCAGCCAGGAGGGGAGGGCATGGCGAAGCCGGTCGAGGAGCGGGTCAAGGAGATCATCGTCGAGCAGCTCGGAGTGGAAGAGGACGAGGTGTTGCCGGCCGCGAAGTTCATCGAGGACCTCGGGGCCGATTCCCTCGACACCGTCGAGCTCGTGATGGCCTTCGAGGAGGAGTTCGACCTCGAGATCCCGGACGAGGACGCCGAGAAGATCGCCACCGTCGGGGACGCCATCAGCTACATCAAGGAGAACTCGTAGGGGCGGGCGCACGGAGGGGCGCGTGGACTCGCGTCGAGTCGTCATCACCGGAGCAGGGGCGGTCACGCCGATCGGCAATACCGCCGAGGAGTTCTGGACCGGGCTGACGGAGGGGAAGTCGGGAATCGGGCCCGTCACCCGGTTCGACGCCACCCTCCTGCCCACCCGGATCGCGGGCGAGGTGAAGGGGTTCGACTCGCTCCGCTACCTCGACAAGAAGGACGACCGCAAGTTCGACCCGTTCCTCAAGTACGCGGTGGCGTGCGGGGTGATGGCGGTGGAGGACGCGGGCCTGAACCTGGAGCGGGTGGACAAGACGCGGTTCGGCGTCCTGGTGGGCTCCGGCATCGGCGGCATCAGCACACTGCTGGACAGCCACAAGGTGCTGCTCGAGAAGGGGCCGGACCGGGTGTCGCCCTTCTTCATCCCGATGCTGATCGTGAACATGGCCTCCGGCCTCCTCTCGATGCGCTTCGGGGCCAAGGGGCCGAACTCCGCGGTGGTGACCGCGTGCGCGACGGGCAACCACGCGATCGGCGACGCGATGCGGATCATCCAGCGCGGGGACGCGGACATCATGATCGCGGGCGGGGCCGAGGCCATCATCATTCCGCTCACCTTCGCGGGCTTCTGCCAGATGAAGGCGATGAGCACCCGGAACGATGATCCGGGCCGGGCGAGCCGCCCGTTCGACGCGACCCGCGACGGCTTCGTGTGCGGGGAGGGCGGCGGCCTCCTGGTGCTGGAGTCGCTGGATCACGCCCTGGCCCGCGACGCGCGGATCTACGCGGAGGTGGTGGGCTACGGGATGACCGGCGACGCGTATCACATGACCGCGCCGGACCCGGAGGCGGACGGCGCGGCGCGCGCGATGGCCCTCGCGATGCGCGACGCGGGCGTCGAGCCGTCCGCGGTCGGCTACATCAACGCCCACGGGACCTCCACGCCCTACAACGACAAGTCGGAGACGATGGCGATCAAGCGCGTCTTCGGCGAGCACGCCCGCAAGCTCGCGGTCTCCTCCACGAAGTCCATGACCGGCCATCTGCTGGGGGCGGCGGGCGGGATCGAGGCGATCGCCACCGCGTTCGCGATCCACCACGGGATCCTGCCGCCGACCATCAACTACGAGACGCCGGATCCGGAGTGCGACCTCGACTACATCCCGAACCACGCCCGCAAGCAGGACGTGGAGGTCGCGCTGAGCAACGCGTTCGGCTTCGGGGGCACGAACGCCACCATCGTCCTCCGGAAGTATCGCGCCTAGG
>DATFGS010000790.1:0-5044 GCA_035249225.1 Candidatus Methylomirabilota bacterium
TCGGTGTCGCTGTCGATCTTCCTGGCGAATCGATGAGCCGAGGAGCCTCCATGACCAATCAGCGCGGTTTCACCCTGGCCGAGATGCTCGTGGTCTGCGCCATCGTGGGCCTCGTGATGGCCAGCCTGCTCGGCCTCGTGATGCAGGGGCAGCGCGCCTACTGGTTCGGCACGACCCAGGTGGACGGCCAGCAGTCGGTGCGCGTCGCGATGGCGCGCATGGTCAAGGACATCCGGGAGGCGGGCTACGAGCCCGTGACCCCCGAGTCCGATCCCGCCGCCTGCCCGAGCGCCGTGAACTATCCGCTCTACACCACCACGGTGCCCTGCTACCGCTTCTATCCCATCACGACCCAGAGCGCGACCGCCCTCACGCTCCAGTACAACTGGAACGCGTCGACGTGCGCGAACCCCTGCACGCCCGTCGAGACCGCGACGATGGTCCTCGATCCGCTCCTGTGTCCGGCGGCCGCCTGCCGGGGGGAGCAGGTGACCTACTCCCTCTCCGGCACCAACCTGCGGCGCCAGGAGAGCGTGGTGGACGCGGCCCCGGTGGTCATCGCCTCGGGCATCACCGCGCTGTCCTTCACGTACCGGGACGAGACCGGCGCGGTCACCGCGTCTCCGGAGCTGATCCGGATCGTGGACGTGTCGATGACCGCCCAGACCGCGACGAACGGCGCGTACGTGACGATGACCGACCGGATCCGGCTGCGGAATCGATGAGCCAAGTCACACCGCGGAGGCCAGTACCGATGAAGACGTGGCGCACACTGCTCGGCAATGAGCGCGGGGTGGCTCTGCCCCTCGCGATGATCCTGCTCGTGGTCCTGACCATGCTCACCATCACCTTCATGTCCCTGGGGGCGGTGGAGCCCCAGATCTCGCGCAACCTGTCCGACGGCGCCCGTGCGCGCCAGCTCGCGGAGAGCGGCGTCGAGTGGGGGCTCACCCAGCTCCAGGCCCAGGACTTCTCGGCCCTCCTCGCGACCGCGACCACCGGCACGAGCTGCGGGTCCGGCGTCGTCTGCCGGGTGCTCGGCAGCGCGCAGGTCCTCCCCGGCCTGACCGCCGGCGCGGGAACCTTCACGGTCACGATCCGGAACGACTACGTGGCGAACGACAACCTGCTCACCGGCCTCCCGCTCGAGACCCAGAACACCGCGGACGGGAGCGGAGCGGGCAGCGTGCCGAACGGCGCGGTGATCCTCTCCTCGACCGGCACGTTCAACGGGGCGAGCCGGACCATCACCGCGGTGGTCCAGCGCGGGGCCCTTCCGGTGAACGCGGCCCTCACCCTGCCGGGCGTCCAGACGGACACCTTCACGGACGCGCCGCCCTGCAGCGGCTGCTACTCGATCGACGGCCGGAACTGGACGCTCAGCGACACCACCACGCCCACCGGAAGCCCGGCGACACCGAAGCTCGGCATCGCCACCTACACCGGCAGCGAGGGCAGCTACACGTATGAGCAGAACGCGGAGCACGGCTTCCAGACCGAGTCGCCGGCGGGCAGCGGCACCTGGGTCACCGACGCGGCGAAGGCGGGCTACGTCCAGGGCAACAACCAGGCCAGCCCCGGCAGCACCACCACCGGCCTGAACACGATCGCGGCGGACACGTCGCTGAATCCCGCCATCATCACGAGCTTCCTGAAGAACCTCTCCGCGAACCCGAGCACCCAGGTCCTGAACAGCACGCAGGCCTGCCAGTACACGAGCGGATCGTCCAGCAAGCCCGAAGGCCTGCGGATGGCGGCCACCGGAGTCCCGAGCCAGGTCACGGTCACGAACAACTGCGTGGGCGCCAGCCAGGTCAACCAGACCGTGAACCTCGGCACGTCGACCGCGCCGGCCCTGCTGTACGTCAAGGGCGAGTACGACCCGAGCTCGAACTTCATCGGCATGGCGGTGAGCGGCACCCAGCCGATCACCGGCTACGGGATCCTGGTCATGGAGGAAGCGGACCTCTCGTTCTTCCAGAGCGGCCAGTTCACCTGGAACGGTATCGTGGTCGTCACCGGCCGCAACGTGGGCGTCGGCTTCCGCAGCGGCAGCAACACCGAGATCCGCGGCGCGCTCATCGCGAACGAGACCAACTCCGCCGAGGCCGGCGGCTACTTCGAGTTCCTGAACCAGGCCGCCACCGCGAAGATCCGCTACAGCAAGGCGGGCGTCGACCTGGCGCTGCAGGCGCTCTACAACATGCGCATCAGCGCCTACCGCGAGAACTAGCCGTGCGCCCGGTCCTCCTGCTGGCGGCGGCGCTCCTGCTCGCCGCCTGCCAGCAGGCCCCGGTGTCTCACCCCCCGGTCTCGCCGGCGGGCTCCCTGGTCGAGCGGCTCATGACCGAGGGTGACGCGCTCCTGGCCCGGGGAAACTATCCCGACGCGATCGAGAAGTACCTGAAGGCCGCCGACCTCGATCCGGCCGCAATCGGCCCCCGATTCAGGCTGGGCTCGGCCTTCTCGTTCCTCGAGAAGCGCCCGGAGGCCATCGCCCAGTTCCGCTGGGTGCTCGACCGGGCCGACGCGGGCTCGACCGAGTACCAGGAGGCCCGGCGCTGGCTCCTGCGCGTGGGCGCCCTGACCCCGGCCCCCGTGGTCGACGTGGCGCAGCGGGAACCGGCCCGCGCGGTGGACCCGTCGAGCACGGGGCACCTCATCGGAAGAACCGAGTGGCCCGATGTGACGCCGCAGCGCCGGCTGATCTCGGGTAGCCTGCTCCTGACCGGCGACGAGCCGGTCACCCACGACGTCAGGCGCACGCGCGCGTTCCGCCTGGGCGACGCCTACGAGTTCAAGGATCTCCCCGCCGGCCGCTACCGGGTCGTCGCGGTGATCGACGAGACCACGGTCTGGGACGAGAAGGTCACGGTCGAGGCGGGCAAGGACACGACGCTGACCCTGAGCCAATCCACGAGCCCCGTCCCGGTCGCGCGGTTCGCTCCCGGCACCTAGCCCCGGCGCCGCCGCGCCGGGGCATCTTTGCGCTTGGCCCTGGCGCCGAGACCTGCCATTGTTGGACTCCCACTCGCTGCACCGCAATGCTCGAAAGGAGTACTCGACATGAACATCCTCCGTGGGCTTACCATCACCGGTCTCGGGCTCCTGGCCCTGCTGATCCTCGCGGGCGCGCCTGACGCCCACGCGGACGTCGTCACCGATGCGAACGCCCGGGCCGCCGACGTCGTCTCACGCGTCCCGGCGACGCCCATCGCGGTGAGGATGATGGCCATCGTCCAGGTCTCCGTGTTCGAGGCCGTCAACGCGGTCAGCGGCCGCTATCCGCCGCAGCGCGCGAAGCTCGCCCCGGCGCCGGGCGCGTCGGCGCAGGCGGCCGTCGCGGCGGCAACCCGCGCTGCCCTCTCCAAGCTCGTGCCGGCCCAGCAGGCGGCCATCGACGCCGACTACCAGGCGCTGCTCGGATCCGTGCCCGACGGCCCCGCAAAAACCGCGGGCATCGCGGTCGGCGAGCAGGCGGCGGCCGCGATCGTGGCGCTCTGCGCCGACGACGGCGCCGTGGCCTCCGATGTCTATCGCCCCCACGCGGCGGCGGGCGTGTACGTGCCCACGACGGGACCTGCGGTGCCCCACTGGGGCCATCGCCGCCCCTGGGTGATGCCGCGCGGCGATTCCTTCCGCCCCGGCCCCCCGCCCGGCCTCACCAGCGAGATCTGGGTGCGCGACTACAAGGAGATCAAGGCGGTCGGGTCGAAGAACAGCACCCAGCGCACGCCGGAGCAGACCGCGGTGGCGAAGTTCTGGGAAGCGACGGCCCCGAATGTCTACTGGCCGGTCGCCCGCTCGGTCGCCGGCGCGCCCGGGCGCGACGTCACCGACAACGCGCGGCTATTCGCGGTGGCGGCGATGGCCATGGACGACGCGCTGATCGCCGTCTTCGACGCCAAGTACACCTACAATCTCTGGCGCCCGGTCACCGCCATCCGCAATGGCGACCTCGACGGAAACAACGCGACCGACCGGGATGCGGGCTGGACGCCGTTCATCGAGACGCCGATGCATCCCGAGTATCCGTGCGCGCACTGCATCGTGTCCGCCTCGCTGGGCGCCGTGCTCGAGGCCGAGCTCGGCTCCGGGCCCACGCCCACGCTCAGCTCCGCCAGCTCGACCGCCGGGGGCGCCGTCCGCACGTGGACGAGCGTCGCGGCCTTCACGAAGGAGGTCGCGGAAGCGCGCATCTACGACGGCGTGCACTACCGCAACTCGACCGAGGTGGGCTCCGCGATGGGCAAGAAGATCGGCGAGCTGGCCGCGAAGAGCGTGCCGAAGAAGTGATCCGCTGACGGCCGCGGGAGCCTGGTCCTCAGGCTCCCGCCGCGCTGGCGCCGGCGAGCCGGCCGAAGACCGCGCCCGACATCAGCCCGGTTCCACCCGGGTAGTTGCCGTGGAAGAGCCCGCCCACCATCTCGCCGCAGGCGAAGAGCCCGGGGATCGATGCCCAGCTCGTGCTCTGCACCTGGGCGTGCTCGTTCACCCGCACCCCGCCGAAGGTGAAGGTGATCCCGCCGGTGACCGGCCACGCGGTGAAGGGCGGGGTGTCCAGGCGCTGTGCCCAGTTCGACTTCGGCAGGGCGAGGCCCTTCGTGGCGAGCCCGTCTTTCACGGTGGGATCGAAGGCGCCCGGCCCCACCGCGGCGTTGTACGCCTCGAGGGTCTCCAGGCAGCGGGCCTGATCCACCGGGAGCTGCGCGACCAGGGCGGCGAGCGAGTCGGCGACGGCCGGACGCCCGGTCTTGTAGCGCCCCTCCAGCAGGCCCGAGACCTTGTCGTCGAAGATCTGGTAGGCCACGCCGCGGGTCTGGTTGAGGATGATCCCGCCCAGCTTGGCGTACGTGTAGAACTGGAAGTCCTCGCCCTCGTCGAAGAAGCGCCGGCCGTTGCTGTCCACGAGCACGCCGAAGGGGTAGGACAGCCGGTTGGTCTTGTCGGTCAGCGCGCGGTCGCCGTGGGGCGGGGCCTCCGCGTCGATCGGGGTGGAGTGGCAGCCGGTCCACTGCCCGCACGGCAGCGCGCCGATCTCGAT
>DATFGS010000791.1:0-2881 GCA_035249225.1 Candidatus Methylomirabilota bacterium
GGCCGCGCGGCTCGGCCGCCCGGCCGCCGACCTGGAGGTGGCGGACGGGGTGGTGCGCGCGAAGGACGGGGGCGGCTCGGTCGGCTACGGCGAGCTGATCGGCGACCGCGCGTTCGGCCTCACGGTGGACGCGGCGGCGCCGCTGAAGCCGCCCGATCGCTTCCGGTTCGTCGGCCGGTCGTTGCCGCGGCCCGACCTGCCCGGGAAGGTGACCGGCCACCATCGCTACCTCCAGGACCTGACCCTCCCGAACATGCTGCACGCCCGCGTGATCCGTCCGCCCGCCTTCGGCGCCGCGCTGCAGTCGGTGGACGAGTCGTCGCTCGCGGGTATCGCGGGGGCGCGCGTGGTGCGCATCCAGAGCTTCCTCGCGGTGGTGGCGGAGCGCGAGTGGGACGCGGTGCGCGCGGCGCGCGCCATCAAGGCGCAGTGGAGCGCGGGCACCGGCCTGCCGGACCACGCCCGCGAGTTCGACCTGATGCGTGCGGGCCGCATCGAGCGCGATCAGGAGGTCGCCCGGCGCGGCGATCTCGGAGCGCTGAGCGCGCCGCCCCCGGGCACGCGCACCCTCGCGGCCTCCTACCGCTGGCCGATGCAGACCCACGGCTCGATCGGGCCGTCGTGCGGGGTCGCCGACGTGCGGGCGGACCGCGTCACGGTGTGGAGCGCGTCGCAGAACGTGCACGGGCTGCAGAACACGTTCGCGCGGATGCTCGGGGTCGAGCGCGACCGCGTGCGGGTCATCTACATGGACGGCGCCGGCTCCTACGGGGCCAACGGAGCGGACGACGCCGCCGCGGAGGCCGCGCTGCTCTCCCGGGCGGTCGGCCGCCCGGTGCGCGTGCAGTGGAGCCGGCAGGAGGAGCACGGGCTCGATCCGAAGGGGCCCGCGCAGCTCCTGGACCTGCGCGCGGCGGTGGACAAGGACGGCGAGATCGCGGCGTGGGAGACGCAGGCGTGGCTGCCCATCGCCACCGCCAACCTCCCGAACATCCCGCTGTTGTCGCTCGACGCGGCGGGCCTCCCGCAGACGCCGGGCCGCGCGACCGGGCTGATCTACCAGAACATCGACCCGCCCTACGCCATGCCGAACCTGAACGCGGTCGTGCACTGGGTCGCGGACGCGCCGCTGCGCACCTCGCCGCTGCGCGCGCCCGGCAAGATCGCCAACACCTTCGCGGTGGAGTCGTTCACCGACGAGATCGCGGCGCTGGCCCGGGTGGACCCCCTCGAGTTCCGCCTGCGCCGGCTCGGCAATCCCCGCGGCCTGGAGGTCCTGAAGCGCGTGGGCGCGCGCATGGGCTGGCAGCCGCGGCCGTCCCCGAAGCCGGTGGACCGGCGGGCCGCGGTCCTCACCGGCCGCGGGCTCGCCTACGTGCACTACAAGCACGAGGAGACGATCGTGGCGATGGGCATGGAGGTGGCGGTGGAGCGCGCCACCGGCCGCATCCGGGTGACCCGAGTGGTGGCGGCGCAGGACTGCGGGCTCATGATCAACCCCGACTGCGTGCAGGCGCAGCTCGAGGGCAACATCCTCCAGACCCTCTCGCGCGCGCTGCACGAGGAGGTGCTCTACGACCGGGACCGGGTGACCACGGTGGACTGGGCGTCCTACCCGATCCTCACGTTCCCGGAGGTGCCGAAGCTCGAGTTCGAGATGCTCCAGCGGCTCGACCAGCCGCCGCTCGGCGCGGGGGAAGCGGCCTCCACGCCGGTGGGGGCCGCGCTCGCCAACGCGGTGTTCGACGCCACCGGGGTGCGGCTGCGCACGATTCCGTTCCGCGCCGATCGCGTCAAGGCCGCCCTGGCCGGGAGATCGTGATGGAGGTGCGACGGCTCGGTCCGCAGATCGGCGTCGAGATCTCCGGCGTCGACGTCCGGCGGCTCGACGACGCGGGCTTCGCCACGATCTACCGCGCGTGGCTCGATCACAACGTGGCGGTGGTGCCGGGGCAGGAGCTCGCGCTCGACGACTTCGTGACCTACAGCCGCCGCTTCGGCCGGGTGGTCCCGCATCCGTCGAAGATGACGCGCCACCCGGAGCGCCCCGAGGTCACGCTGCTCGGCGTGAACAAGTTCGGCGCGGACGGCGCGCTCGACCTGGCGATCTACCGCCGGGGCGCCGAGGGCTGGCACACCGACGGCGCATATGATGAGGAGCCCTTCAAGGCGACGCAGCTCTACTCCCTCGCGGTGCCGAGCCGCGGCGGCGACACCCACTTTGCCAGCATGTACGCGGCATACGAGGCGCTTCCTGCCCGGCTGAAGGATCGCCTCGAGGGCCGCAAGGGCGCCTTCACCTACGGCGGCCGCCGGAAGGCGACCGCGCTGCTCAACGCCGAGGACCGCGACTGGACGCCGGTCTTCCACCCGATCATCCGGACGCATCCCGAGACCGGCCGGAAGGGCCTCTACTTCGACCCGGGCAAGATCCTCTCCATCGACGGGCTCGAGCCGGCGGAGAGCGACGCGTTGATCGACGAGCTGACCGAGCGCATGATCCAGCCCGAGGGCTGCTACACCCACCACTGGCGCAAGGGCGACGTCGTGATCTGGGACAACCGCTGCTCGTACCACAAGGCCGCGGGCGACTATCCACCGGAGGAAGATCGCATCCACTGGCGCGTGTCGATCAAGGAGCGGACATGAACGTCGTCGCGAGAATGCTCACCCAGGAGCAGGACGGCATCCCGGGCTACATGGCGCATCCGGAGGGGCCCGGCCCGCGGCCCGGCGTCCTGATGGTCCACCACGCCCACGGGGTCACCGCGGACTACAAGATCGACGCCTACCGTCTCGCGTGCCTCGGCTTCAACGTGCTCGCGCCGGATCTGTTCAACATGTTCGGCATCGCGGGCACCACCCACATCGGCATGGGCGC
>DATFGS010000792.1:0-1827 GCA_035249225.1 Candidatus Methylomirabilota bacterium
GATGTGATGGTGGTCCATCTAGGCTTCTTCCGTCAGGCCGAGATACGAGCGGCGGACCCGATCGTCGGCCAGCAAGGTCTCGTACCGCCCTTCCAGCACGATGTGCCCCGTCTCCAGCACGTAGCCGTGATCCGAGCGCTCCAGCGCCTCGGCCACGCGCTGCTCGACCAGGAGGATCGTCACCCCGTCCTCCCGGTGGATCTGCGAGATGCGCTCGAAGATCGTGTCGGCGACGCTGGGCGCCAGCCCCATGGACGGCTCGTCCAGCATCAGCAGCCGCGGCGCCGAGGCCAGCCCGCGTCCGATCGCCAGCATCTGCTGCTCGCCGCCCGACAGCGTGCCCGCGAACTGGCTCGCCCGCTCGGCCAGGATCGGGAACAGCGTGTGGATGCGGTCGAGCGTCTGCGCCCAGCTCGCGCGCCCGGCCTTCGGGTACGCGCCCATCTCCAGATTCTCGCGGACGGTCAGCGTCTTGAACACCTGGCGGCCTTCCGGCACGTGCGCGATGCCCAGGTGCGCACGGTCCGAGGGCCGCCGGCCCAGCAGGCTCTCGCCCCCGAACGAGATCGTGCCGGAGACCGGGGGAACGATCCCGCTGATCGTCTTGAACAGGGTGGACTTACCCGCGCCGTTCGGACCCACCAGCGTGACGAACTGCCGCTCCGCGACGGACAGGGTCACGTCCGCGAGGGCCCGCAGGCCGCCGTAGGCGACGGAGAGGTTCCTTACCTCGAGCACGCCGCGCCTCCCCGCCTATGCGCCATGGCGGGCCAGCCACTTCTTGCCGAGGTAGGCCTCGATCACGGAGTGGTCCTCGACGACGACGCGCGGCAGACCGGTGGCAAGCACCCGGCCGTGGTCCAGCACCACGAAGCGGTCGGCGAGGCGCATCATCGCGTGCATTGTATGCTCGATGATGCAGATCGTCATGCCCTGGGTGCGCAGCCGCGCCAGCACGTCCAGGACGTCGTCGCACTCCTCCCGCCCCAGGCCGGCAAGCGTCTCGTCGAGCAGCAGCAGCCGGGGATTGCCGGCCAGGGCGCGCGCCAGCTCCATCAGGCGCAGCTGCTTGTTGGTGAGCTGGCCCGCGGCCACGCCGGCCCGGTCGTGCAGGCCCACCTGGTGGAGCGCCTGCGCGGCCCGGTCGATGGCGTCCCGATCCGACGCGCCGGCTCCGTAGGCGCCGACGATCACGTTGTCGAGCACGGGCAGGCGGGGGAAGCTGCGCACGACCTGGAACGTGCGACCGACGCCCATGCGGCAGACCTCGAAGGTCTTCTTGCCCAGCATCGGCTGTCCGTCGAGCCGGGCCGAGCCGGCGTCGGCGTCGAGCACGCCGTTCAGCACGTTGAACAGCGTCGTCTTGCCCGCGCCGTTCGGCCCGATGATGCCGAGGATCTCGCCCTCCGCGACCGCGAAGCTGACCTCGCTGACCGCGCGGAGCCCGCCGAAGGCGCGCGACAGCCCCTCGACCTGCAGCAGTGGCCCCGCCGCGTGGGCCGAGGCGCGGCGGCGCAGAGCCGGAAGCGGCTGCACCTCGGGGAGCGGCTGTGGAGTCTCCTGGCGGAACCAGCGATCGCGGATGGTCCAGAACAACCCATCGGGCGACAGCAGCATGATGGCGATGATCGCGACGCCGTACACCACGCCCTGGATGCCGGGCAGATAGGTGCCCAGCTCGGCCTGCAGCGTCTCGGCGAGCGGGATCAGGATGGCGGCGCCGATCACCGGCCCCCAGACCGAAGCCACGCCGCCGAACAGCGTGACCACCACCGCCTGGGCAGAGACGAGCATGCCGAACACGGAATCCGGCGTGACCACGAGCAG
>DATFGS010000793.1:0-1531 GCA_035249225.1 Candidatus Methylomirabilota bacterium
GATCTCCGACTCGTGCACGTCGCCGCCGCTCGTGAAGATCCCGACCACCGTCCAGTCGCTGTCGCGGAAGCCGATGCGCGAGCCGACCGAGAGCCCCGCGAACTGGCCGGCCGCCTTGCGCCCGACCACGACCTCCCGGACGCCGGGCTCGAAGCGGCGTCCCTCCACGAGCCGTGCCTCGTCGCGGATCTCGAACGCGGCCCGCTGCACCCCGCGGAACGGCACGTTGTTGGGATTGGTCTCGCCCTTGCGCGGCAGGTCCACCATGACCACCAGCTCCGCGGAGGCGAGCGAGCGGCCGGCCCCGTCGCGGGCCACCCCGGGGAGCGCGGCCAGGAGGACCGCCTGGTCGCGATCGACGCCGCTCGAGAGCTCCGAGTCGGACCCGGCGCGCAGCATGATCACGCGATCGCCGCGTCCGGTGCTGGCCAGCGTGTGACGAAATCCCTCCGACATCGCGAGCACCGAGACCAGCACGCCGACCACCCCTGCGATGCCCACGACCACTACCAGCGACGTGCCCACCCGCGACGGAAGATTGCGCAGGTTCATGAGGGTGATCGCCGCGATCTGGGCCAGGGTGCGCATCAGGCGCACCTCTGCTCGACGGGTTCCCGGCCCATGGATGGTGCGGTGGGGGGGCTTGGGGGAGGAGCGCCGCCGCTCCCCCCCGATGAGATCAATGCCGTACCGGCACGCGCCATGAGCCGTCGAGTGTCCGCTAGTGCCCCGAGAGGGCGTCGACGATCTTCAGGCGGTTGGCGCGCAGGGCGGGGGGGAGGCCGATGCAGAGGGCGACGAGGGCCGCGACGCCGGCGGCGAGGAGCCAGGTCTCGACGCCGACGAAGAGCGGAGGGAAGCGGCCGCCGGTGGAGCCGTTGAGCGCGGGCATGGCGGCCACCGCCGCGCCCATGCCGATCCCGCCGCCCAGGACGAGCAGCAGCCCCGCCTCCGCGAGTACCAGCGCGGTCACCTTGCCGTCCGAGAAGCCGAGCGTCTTCAAGATGGCCAGTTCCGGGATGCGCTCGCGGATGGACTGGGCCATGGTGTTGCCGGTCAGGATCAGGATCGTGAAGAACACCGCGATCAGGATGCGGGTGACCAGGGCGCCGATGTCGCCGATCTGCTTGGCGAAGCCGATCGCGAACTCCTTCTCGGGCTGGGTCTTGGTCTCGTCGGGCGAGTTGGTGAAGAGGCCGTCGATCGCGGCCGAGATAGACCGGGCCTGGGTCGAGTCGGCCACCCGCACGATGTACCAGCCGGTCTTGCCGCGGCCGATCTGGCGGGCCTCGTCGAAGTAGGCCACGTTGATCAGGACCATGTCGGTGTTGCCGCGCACCGCCGGATCCTCCGCGTCTATGATCCCGACCAGATCGAACTCCCAGTTCAGGCTCCCGTCGGTCTTGGGATGGATCTCCGAGCTGATCGGCAGCTTCTGCCCGACCCTCCAGCCGAATCGATCCGCGAGGCGCTTGCCCGCCACCGCGCCGGTGCGCGTGCGCGCGAAGGCCTCACGCTGCGCGCGGTCGAT
>DATFGS010000794.1:0-1369 GCA_035249225.1 Candidatus Methylomirabilota bacterium
GGCGAGCTTGATCGAGGGCACCGGCTTGCAGCCGAAGACGGAGCCGCGGCCGGTGGTGAAGCAGATCATGTTGCAGCCGCCCGCCACGAGCCCGGTGATCGACACCGGATCGTGCCCGGGCGTGTCCATGAAGACGAAGCCCCGGGTGGTGATGGGCTCGCCGTACTGGAAGACGTCCATCATCGGGGTGGTGCCGCCCTTGGTGACGCCGCCCAGCGACTTCTCGTAGACGGTGGTGATGCCGCCCGCCTTGTTGCCGGGCGCGGGGTTGTTGTCCATCGCCTCGATGCCGCGGCAGTACCACTCCCACCACTTGTAACGGTCGATCAGCTTCTTGGCCACGCCCTCGTTGATCGCGCGGCGGATCAGCAGGTGCTCGGCCCCGTAGATCTCCGGGGTCTCGGCGAGCACGCCGGTGCCGCCGTAGCGCACCAGCTCGTCCACCGCCCAGCCGAGCGCGGGGTTCGCGGTGATGCCGGAGGCGCCGTCGGAGCCGCCGCAGTTGGTGGCGAGGGTGAGCTCCGAGACCGGCTGCTTCGTGCGCTTCATCGCGTTGGCCAGCGGCAGCAGCTTGGCCACCTCGCGGACCGCGGTCTCCACCGTCTTGCGGATGCCGCCCGCCTCCTGGATGTTCACCACGAAGGGCTTGCGCTCGGGATGGCCGGGCGCGGCCATGCGCTGCCGGTCCACCATGACCGCGGCCTGGTTCACCTCGCAGCCGAGCCCGATCAGGATGTAGGCCGCGATGTTCGGGTGCTTGGCGTAGCCGGCCAGCACCCGCTGCAGCGCCATGTGGTCCTCGCCGAACAGCTTGGTGCCGCAGCCCGACTTGTGGGTGATGGCCAGCACCCCGTCGATGTTCGGATAGTCCTTCTGCACGTCGCGGAACCGGTCCTTGACGAACTGGCTCACGCTCGCCGAGCAGTTGACCCCGGAGATCACCGCCACGTAGTTGCGCGTGCCGACGCGGCCGTCTTCTCGAAGGTAGCCGTCGAAATAGCGCATTTCGGCGGGCGGGTAGAAGGCGACCGGCTGCACGTCGGTGCCGACCTCGTACTCCTGGTGCCGCTCGCCCACCGCCACGTTCTGGGTATGCACGTGATCGCCCACCGCGATGTCCGCGGTGGCGAAGCCGATGGGCTGGCCGTAGCGCCGCACCGCCTCGCCGATCCGCCGGGCGTGTCGCGCGACCTTGTGGCCGGGCTTGATGTCCTGCCGCACCTCGATGCGGCCGCCCGCGTCCTCGAGGATGGTGCCGGCCGGGATCTCCTTCTTGGCGATGGCCACGTCGTCCTCGGGCTTCAGCACGATCGCCACATCCGTGATCGCGTACGTCGCCATTGCGTGATCTCTCTTCTCCCTCTCCCCT
>DATFGS010000795.1:0-1788 GCA_035249225.1 Candidatus Methylomirabilota bacterium
ACCGGCCCCAGCACGCTCTCCAGCACCCCGATGAGCGCCGCCTCCGCGACCGGGATGCGGCGCGCCCCCGCGGTGAACAGGATCATGCCGAGGCCGAGCTGGCCGCTGCCGAAGAGGGCCAGCAGCAGCAGATCGGCGGCGCCCGCGGTGCCCGGCCGCGCGGCGGCCACCGTGAACAGGCTCGCGAGCGCGGCGGAGAGAGCCGCCGCGGGCAGCATCCGCACGTGGCGGTTGCGCCGCAGGATCACGGTCGCCAGCGCGAAGGCCAGCGCCACCGTGAAGGCGAGGAGATCGCCACCGATCGAGCCCGCCGCCGTCTCCGTGTAGAGGTACCGCGAGACCATGATGGCGCTGCCCAGGAGCGCCACGCCCATCGCGACCCACGTGCGCCCGGCCACGCGCTCGCCCATCCAGAGCCAGCCGAGGAGGCCGGCCATGAACGGGCTCAGGCTCTGGATGATCAGCACGTTCGCCACCGTGGTGCGGTCGAGCGCCAGGATGAAGCAGGTGGACGCCAGCGCGAAGCACGCCGCCATCGCGAGGCCGCCCCCTCCCATGCCCAGGAAGACGCCGGGCGTCCGCCGGCCCTCCCGCCACGCGGTCACCGCCACCAGGAACGCCGCGCAGAAGATCCCGCGCCAGAAGACGGTGGTCCACGGATCGGTGTCCACGAGGCGCGCGATCAGGCCGCCGGTGCTCCAGCACACCGCGGCCGCCCCGACCAGGAGGCGGCCGCTCCGCGCCGCCTCGCTCCTCATCGGGCCATCGCCACGCAGGCGACCCCGGCGAGCACGACCACCGCGCCGGCCAGCCGCCGCCCGAGCCCGCCTTCCTTGAGCCACACGCTGCCGATGATCGCGGAGAGCACGATGGACATCTCGCGGGCCGCCACCACGTAGCCGGTCTTGCTGAACTGGAAGGCGAACAGCACCAGCAGGTAGCCGGTCGGGCTCATCAGGGCGGCGGCCGCGATCGTCCCGCGGTTGGCGCGCCACTCCCGGCGGATGAGGCCGCCCTTGGCGAACGCCACCGGGGTGAGCAGCGCGCAGGAGCCCATCTCCATGAGCCAGATGTAGGCGAACGGGTGCAGCCGGGCCACGCCCGCCTTGTCGAGGAGGGAGTACGACGCGATCAGCACGCCGGTGGCGAGCGCCCAGCCGGTGCCGGAGGCGAGCAGGGCCGCCCGCGTCCACGCGCCGGGCCGCCAGTGCAGCGAGAAGATGCCGGTCGCGACCAGGATCACCCCGAGCGTGCCGAGCGGGGAGAGGCGCTCGTCCCACAGGAGCAGCGCGGCGATCGGCACGACGGCCACCCCGAGCCCGCGCGCGACCGGATAGACGAGGGAGTAGTCGCCCGCCGCGTAGGCGCGGCCCAGGCTGAAGAAATAGAGCGCGTGGAGCACGATGGTGCCGAGCACGAACGGGATGGCGGCGGCGGAGAAGCCGTGGCGCGCCAGGATCACCAGCGCGACCGGCGCGTAGAGCGCGCTCGCGAGCACGCCGACCCACCAGAGGAACACCACCGGATCGCCCGCGCGCTTGGTGAGCGCGTTCCAGCCCGCGTGGAGCACGGCCGCGCCCAGGACGAGGAGAAGCGCCGCGGCGGTCACCCGGACAGGGTAGGGGTTTCGCCGGGCCACGCCAAGCGATTACTATGGAGTCTCGCGCGATGGCCTACTCGCTCCGCCTCATCGAAGATCGACTCGCCGCGGGCGCGGCGGCCACCCGGCCGCGCGCGCCCCGCGTCCTCTACGCGCGCGCGGGCGCCCTCCTGGGTGGCGAGGCCACC
>DATFGS010000796.1:0-1282 GCA_035249225.1 Candidatus Methylomirabilota bacterium
GTGCGAGTTCATGAGCGCGCTCGCCCTCAAGGAAGCCTACGCGCTCGCGGAGAGCGACGACGAGGGCGCCGCGATCACCCGCGCCGCTCAGTCGCGCTTCGTCGGCGACCACCTCGGCCGCTGGTCCGGGACGTTCGCCGAGGCGCTCCGGGACGCGTCGCCTCTGCCGTACTACGGCGCCCTCGCGGACCTCCTGGGGGTCTGGGTGAAGGCCGAGATCGAGCGGCTCGGGGCCGTACCGAGCGTCGTCGTCGGCGGCGCGGGCTACGACCCCCTGCAGGAGGCCGACGCGTTTTCCTGCCCGATGGCCGAGCCGGCGCCGGCCGCGGAGGACCCCGGTGAAGAACCCTGAGCGGACCGGTCTCGACGAGGCCATCGCGCGCGCGGGCGACGGCGCCTTCGCCATCGGACCGGACGGCCGGATCGTGCTGTGGAACCGCGCGGCCGAGAAGATGCTGGGCTACGGCGCCCGCGAGGCGATCGGCCGCCCCTGCTGCGATCTCTTCGTCGGCCATGACGACAGCGGCAACCGCCTCTGCTATCAGGGCTGCCACGTCATGAGCCTCGTGAAGATGGGTGATTCGGTCCAGAGCTTCGACATGCAGACCCGGACGAAGGCAGGGCGCCCCATCTGGGTGAACCTCAGCACGCTCACGGTGCCGGCCGGCCAGCCCGGCGGGCCGCTGACCGTGCACCTGTTCCGCGATGTGACGGCCACGAAGGAGCTCCTGGGACTCGTGCGGGAGCGACTGACGGCGCCGGCCGTCGCCGAGCCGACCCGCGAGAGCCTGACGCGGCGCGAGCTGGAGATCTTGCGGATGATCGCCACCGGCGTGAGCACCAAGGCCGCGGCCGACACGCTCCACGTCAGCCCGGCCACCGTGCGCAATCACGTGCAGAACATCCTCGGCAAGCTGGGCGCCCACAGCCGTCTCGAGGCCGTCGCGATGGCGACCCGCCAGCGGCTGCTATGAGTCCGGCGCGCGCGCTCCGCTGGGTGGGGATCGGCCTGGCCGCCGCCATCCTGGCTCTTCAGCTCGTGCCCTACGGCCGGAGCCACACGAACCCGGCCGGGCGCGTGGAGCCGCGCTGGGACAGCCCGGCGACGCGGGCGCTCGCGGTGCGCGCCTGCTACGACTGCCACAGCAACGAGACGGTCTGGCCCTGGTACTCCTTCGTGGCGCCGGTGTCGTGGCTCGCGCAGCGAGACGTGGACGAGGGGCGCCGCAAGCTCAATTTCTCCGAGTGGGATCGGCCCCAGAAGGAAGCGCACGAATCGGCC
>DATFGS010000797.1:0-5496 GCA_035249225.1 Candidatus Methylomirabilota bacterium
CGACAAGTACAACTACTCGCGCGACTACCTCGTGAACCGCATCACGATCCTGCTGGGCGGCCGCGCCGCCGAGGAGATCGTGTTCCAGCAGCAGACGACCGGGGCGGGGGACGATCTCGAGAAGGCCACCGACATGGCCCGTAAGATGGTCTGCGAGTGGGGCATGTCGGACCGCATGGGCCCGCTCACCTTCGGCAAGGGTGAGGAGCACATCTTCCTCGGCCGCGAGGTGGCCCGCCCCAAGGACTTCAGCGAGGAGACCGCGGTCCTCATCGACTCCGAGATCAAGCGGATCGTGGTCGAGTGCGCCACCCGCGCCAAGCACATGATCGAGACGAACCTCGAGAAACTGCACGCCCTCGCGCGCGCGCTCCTCGAGCGCGAGTCCCTCGACGGCGAGGAGATCGCGCGCATCCTGCGCGTGCCGCCCTTGCACGAGGCGCCGAGCCCGGCTTAGCCCGCTTAGCCGTTCCGGCGCTGGGACGGTGCGCGAGGGCTCTCAGACGAACCCTCTAATGCGGGGGCCCAGAAATGGCCCCCGCACTCCCCCATTTCGCGTTGCCAGTGGGCACTCGTTAGTAGCCTGGCTCTCCCCGGGCCAGTGGACGCACCTTCCGGCCTTTTTCTTTAATTCCGGCTCCCGCCGGTGCCGGGTGCGGTGATAACTTAGTCGTGGGTCAATCCCCCTATGAATCGCGCGATCGTGGCAGGAGTGTCGGTGGGCGATGGCCTGGACGTGGCCGTCGTGGGGGCGCTCAACGTGAGCCCGGAGTCCTTCTACTCGGGCTCGGTGGCGATGGACGCCGACCGGCTGCTCCACGCCGGGGAGGCCATGGCCCGGGCGGGAGCGGCCTGGCTGGACGTGGGGGCCATGTCCACCGCGCCCTACCTGGAAGCCCGGATCCCGGAAGCCCTGGAGGCCGAGCGGCTGCACTGGGCGGTGGGACTGCTCACCACCAAGCTCGGCCTGTCCGTGTCGGCCGACGTGAGCCGGGTGGGCCCGGCCCGGGCCGCGCTGGAGGCCGGTGCGCGGATGATCAACGACGTGTCCGGCCTCGCGGGTGATCCGGCCCTGGCGCGGCTGACCGCCGAGGCGGGGGTCGCCCTCGTGCTCATGGCCGCGCCCGGCGGGGCCCCGCCCCCGGGTGAGCCCGTGCCCACGGTGCTCGCGGCGCTCGAGCGCGGCCTGGCCATCGCGCGGGGCGCGGGCATCCCCGACGAGCGCATCCTGGTGGACCCGGGCATCGGCTTCTTCCGCGGCGCCGGCGTGACCTGGCCCGACTGGGACTGCCGCGTGCTGGCGGGGCTGCCGGCGCTGCGCGTCCTCGGCCGCCCGCTCTACGTCGGCGTCTCCCGCAAGTCGTTCATCGGGGCCGTCGCGGGGATCGACGATCCCGCGGCGCGGCTCCCCGGCTCGCTCGCGGCCACCGCCGCCGCGGTCCTGGGGGGCGCCCACGTGATCCGCGCCCACGACGTGGCGGAGACCGTCCAGGCCGTGCGCGTGGCCGAGGCCGTCCGGCACGCCGGGGTGAGCGGGTAGGCCGCCATGTGGCCCGCGCTCCAGACGTTCCGCCTCCGCGACGCGATCGACATCGTGGTGGTGGCCATCGTGCTCTACCGCGTCTTCGTGATGTTCAAGGAGACGCGCGCGATCCAGATGCTGCTGGGCCTGGCCGGCCTCATGGTGGCCTCGTTCGTGGCGCGGCAGTTCGACCTCTTCAGCACGAGCTGGCTCCTCGACAACTTCTGGTCGTTCTGGGTCCTCGCCCTGATCGTGCTCTTCCAGCCCGAGCTGCGCCGCGCCCTCACCCGGCTCGGCGAGAGCCGCCTCCTGCAGGGCATGGCCCTCGGCGCGCGCGAGGAGCGCGGCCATCTGATCGACGAGGTGATCAAGGCGGCCGACGCGCTGGCGAGCAAGCGCATCGGGGCCCTCATCGTCCTCGAGCGGAGCACCGGGCTGCGCAACTACGCGGAGCTCGGCGTGCCGCTGGACGCGATGGTCTCGGCCGATCTTCTGGTGAGCCTGTTCCTGCCGTACTCGCCGCTGCACGATGGCGCCGCCTTCATCCGGGGCGACCGGGTGGCCGCGGCCGGCTGTTTCCTGCCGCTCTCCCGCAATACCCAGCTCCGCCGGAACATGGGCACGCGCCACCGGGCGGGCCTGGGCCTCGCCGAGGAGACCGACGCGGTCGTGCTGATCGTGTCGGAGGAGGCCGGGCGCATCTCGCTCGCGGTGGACGGCCAGATGGAATCGCCGCTCGACCTGGAAGCGCTCCGCCGCCACCTGGCCGAGCTCTTCTCCCTGGAAGAGGCGCCGCTGCCCCGCCGCACCGCGTGGTGGGAGCCGGCCCGCGAGTGGCTCCGCAAATGAGCGTGATCACGCGGCACTGGGAGCTCAAGCTGCTCGCCCTGGGCGTCTCCATGGTGCTCTGGGCCTTCGTCATGACCTCGGAGAAGTCGGACCTGATCATGGCGGCGCCGCTCGAGCTAGACAACATCCCGGCCGGGCTCGAGGTGAAGGGCGACCGGCCGGACAGCGTGGACGTGCAGCTGCACGGTCTGCGCGGAACACTGTCGCGCCTCGGCAGCGATCGGGTGAAGGCGCGGCTCAACCTGTCAGGATCGAAAGCGGGTGAGGTGACGATGCGCGTGCTTCCCGAACAGATCACGGTGCCGCCCGGCATCACGGTGGTGCGGGTGAATCCCTCCCGCGTCCGCCTCGTCCTCGGATCCCCCCGCTCGTGACCCGGCTCTTCGGCACCGACGGCATCCGGGGCCTCGCCAACACGCCTCCCCTGACCACCGAGCTGGCCTTCCGTCTCGGGCGGCAGCTCGTCGCCACCCTGATCCAGCACGACCCCACCAAGAAGACGCGCCTCGTCGTCGGGCGGGACACGCGGCTCTCCGGGCCGATGCTGGAAGGCGCGCTGGTGTCGGGCGCGCTCTCCGCGGGCGGTGACGTCTACGCGGTCGGGGTCCTGCCGACCCCCGCGATCGCGTTCCTCACGCGCCGCCTCGAGGCCCACGGCGGCGTGGTGCTGTCCGCCTCGCACAATGCCTTCGAGGACAACGGCATCAAGATCTTCTCCTCGGAGGGATCCAAGTTCCCGGACGCGTGGGAGGAGGAGATCGAGGGGCGCCTGAACGGCCCCGACATCGCCCCGTGGCCCACCGGCGTGGACATCGGCCGGCTCGTCGTCCACGAGGCGGCCGAGGCCGACTACATCGCGCACGCGCGCGCGTCGTGCCCGCACGACCTCCGCGACGTGCGCATCGTGCTGGACTGCGCGCACGGCGCGACCTACCGGGTGGCCCCCGAAATCTTCCGACGGCTGGGCGCCGACGTGCGGGTGCTGAACGCGAGCCCCGACGGCCAGAACATCAACCGCGGCGTGGGGGCGATGCATCCGGAGGGGCTGCAGAAGGAGGTGCTGCGCTCGCGGGCCCAGCTCGGGCTCGCCTTCGACGGCGACGGGGACCGGCTCATCTCGGTGGACGAGACGGGCGAGATCCGGGACGGCGACTACGCGCTCGCCATCTGCGGGCGGCATCTCGCGGCGCGGGGGCAGCTCAAGGGCGGCACCGTGGTCACCACCGTGATGGCCAACCTCGCGCTCGATCGCACGCTGACCAAGGCGGGCATCGGGCTCGCCAAGGTCGCGGTGGGGGACCGGTACGTGCTGGAGGAGATGCTGCGCATCGGCGCCAACCTGGGCGGCGAGCAGTCCGGCCACCTGCTCTTCCTCGATCACGCCACCACCGGGGACGGCATCGTCTCCGCGCTGCAGCTCATCGGAGTGATGCGGGAGAGCGGCGCCTCGCTGGGCGAGCTGGCCCAGTGCCTCGTGAAGTTCCCCCAGGTGCTCGTGAACGTGCGGGTGAAGAGCAAGCCGCCGGTCGCGTCGATTCCCGATCTCGCGGAGCGGGTGCAGATCCTCGAGACGGAGATGAACGGAGCGGGACGGATCCTGCTGCGCTACTCCGGGACCGAGTCGCTCCTGCGCGTGATGATCGAGGGCGAGGAGCAGGCGCGCATCGAGCGCATGGCCGAGGAGCTCGCGGGCATCATCCGCCGGGCCATCGGGGCATGAGCCGGGTGCTGGGTATCGGGGTGGACCTCACCCAGATGCCCCGGATGCGACGCGTGGTCGCCCGCTGGGACGAGCGCTTCCTCCAGCGGGTGTTCACCGAGCAGGAGATCGCCTACTGCCGGCGGCGCCGCGATCCGATCCCGCACTTCGCGGCCCGCTTCGCGGCCAAGGAGGCGACGCTCAAGGCGCTCGGCACCGGGCTCCGCATGGGGGTGAACTGGCGGGAGCTCGAGGTGCACCGCGAGCGGGGGCAGGCGCCCACCATGACGCTCCACGGCAAGAGCCGCGCCATCGCCCTCGCCAAGGGCGGTCACCAGGTGCTGCTCTCGCTCACCCACGACGGCGAGTACGCGATGGCGCAGGCGATGCTGATCGGCGACGGCGCGGATGACGAGGCGAGGCCCCGGTAGCCTCGTGGTCGGTCTCGCCCTCCTCGTCCAGGGTTGCGCGGGGCTGATCGCGGGGAAGGATTCGACCGAGGCTCCCGTGTCCGCCACCCCGGCGCCGCGGCTCGCGATTCCGGGTGGGAGCGTGCAGGTCGAGAAGGGTCGGCCGGGCGTCGTCATCGCGGCCCCGCACGGCACCTCCGACATCGCCACCGACGTGATGGGCCGCGCGCTCGCCAAGCTCACCGGCTTCGGCCTGGTCGTGGCCACCGGGTACGCCAACCTCGACGGCGAAGGCCGCCGCCTCAACGTCAACCGCCCGACCGAGAGCGCGCCCGGCGCCGCCGCGCGCCTCGAGGTGGAGACGCGGGCCGCCCGCGACGTGTACGAGGCCTATCGCCGGCAGGTGGGCGAGGCGGCCCAGGGTCTGGTGCGGTTCTACGTCGAGGTCCACGGCAACAACCGCCAGGAGAGCGCCGGCCGCGTGGAGATCGCCACGGTGGGCGTGAGCCGCGACGACGCCTGGCGGCTCAAGACCCTGCTGGAGCTGATCCGCGACAGCCGCGTGCCGCCGGAGGGCGACGTGCCGCGCCTCGACGTGTGGGTGGAATCGCAGGACCCGGTGACCTACACCGCGTCCGCGGCCAAGCAGTCGGGAATCCTGGCCCGGACGCCGCTCGCGCTGCACATCGAGCTGCCGCGCGCGGCCCGGACCACCCATCGCGAGGTCTACACGACGGTGCTCGCCGACTTCTTGATCCAGTCGGCGGCCCTCCTGCTCCCACCCCCCCGCTGACGCCGTGCTACCCGTCTTCACCGCCGCGGAGATGCGGGCGCTCGACGCGCGCGCCATCCGCGACCTCGGCATCCCGGGGCCGCGCCTCATGGACCGGGCGGGCACCGGCGCGGCCGCGCTCATCGCCCGCTGGCTCGCGCCGATCCGCGGCAAGACGGTGGTCGTGGTGTGCGGCAAGGGCAACAACGGCGGCGACGGCTTCGTGGTCGCGCGCCGCCTCAAG
>DATFGS010000798.1:0-2092 GCA_035249225.1 Candidatus Methylomirabilota bacterium
CTCGCAGGCCGGGCGATGGAGCATGATCTGGGCCGCGATCGGAGCCTTCGCACTGGCCGCCTTCTTGTTCACCTTCTCGTCTCTCGAGTATCGCGACGGGTCCATCATGTTCCTGGCCGCCGTGAACGGACTCGCGATCTACGGCCTCGCTCTCGTGCCCGCGACCGCTCTCGGCGTCGCCAACGACTTCGTCTTCATGACCACCCGGCCGGGCCTGGGCCTGGATCACCTCAGTCCGCCCGAGCTGGAGCGGCTCTCGTTCGCCCCCACGATCGATCGGGATATCCAGGCCGATCCGGATCTCCGGCGGGCGGTTCCCGGGCCGCTCACGGCGGTCTACGAACGCCTGCAAGGTCTGAAGAACCTCGGCGTCCTTGCCGTCCGCGCCGCCGAGGTGAAGGCCATCGACGAGGCGCTGACGGCACAGCGGACCGCGCCGATGCCCGCCTCGACCGTGGGGGGACTGGGGATGGATCGGCGAAGCAACATCCTGCTCCGGCGCTCCGTCTGGCTCGACCGGGCGACGGGGTCGGTGAAGCGCCTGCGAGTACGCACCGAGCAGCTGGTGCGAGGGGAAGGCATTCGAGAGGGCCTCCCGGAAGACCGGACCAATGCGCCCGCTCAGCTCAATGCCTCGCTCGGCGGCGCGATCGGCTACACGGTGACGCTGGCCCTCCTCGCGGCCTGGAGAGTCAAGGACCTTCCCGCCGGCCGAAGGCGCGACGCAGACCTCCCGGGAGGGTGACCGTTCCACCCGTTCCCCACTCCTCGCCCGTATACCGGTCGAGATGAACGGGCGAGAGTGGGGGCTGATCGGCGCGCTGGCGATCCTGTGGGGAGTGTCCTTCTTCTTCAGCAAGCTCGCGCTGATCGAGCTGCCGCCCTTCACGCTGGTGCTGGGGCGCTTCGGGATCGCCGCGCTGGCCCTGCTGCTGGCCGCGCGCCTGGGCGGGCACCGGCTGCCGCGCTCGCCGCGCGTGTGGGCCGGCTTCTTCGTGCTGGGCGCGCTCAACAGCCTCATCCCCTTCGGACTCATCGCGTGGGGGCAGGTGCAGCTCACGAGCGGGCTCGCCTCGATCCTCAACGCGACCACGCCGCTCTTCACCGCGCTGGTCGCGCACGCCTGGGGCGACGAGCGTCTGACGCCGAACCGGGCGGCCGGCGTGCTCATCGGCCTGGCGGGGGTCTGCGTCCTGATCGGCCCCGGTGTGCTCGGGCACCTGGGCGCGCACACCCTGGCTGAGCTGGCGATCCTGGGCGCGGCGGTCTCCTACGCGTTCGCGGGCACGTACGGCCGGCGCTTCCGCGCGCTGCCTTCGGTGGTGGCGGTGGCCGGCATGATGAGCACCGCCGCCCTCATGGCGCTGCCCATCGCGCTCGTGATGGACCGACCGTGGACGCTCGACGTCGGCGCGCGGACCTGGGGCGCCCTGCTCGGGCTCGCCGTGCTCAGCACCGCGCTCGGCTTCGTGATCTACTTCCGCGTGCTCGGGACGGCCGGCGCCACCAACGTCATGCTCGTGACCCTGCTCATGCCGGTGGTCGCGCTCCTGGTCGGCTCGCTCGTCCTGGGGGAGCCGGTGACCCGCGTCGCGCTCGCGGGCATGGCCCTCATCGCGGTGGGCCTGCTCGCCCTCGACGGCCGGCTGCTGCGTGTCCGGCGCGCCGCCGTCATCACCGCGTCACCGAGCTCGAAGGCGGCGTGATGGCGGCATCCGGTTTCCCGCGCCTGGCGTGGTCCAACCTGGCCGCGCAGTCGGCCGAGCAGATCGGCCTGGCCGCGGCGCCGCTCTTCGCGGTGCTCGCGCTCGGCGCCGGCGCGGGAGAGACCGGGTTCCTCCAGACCGCGGCGACGCTGCCGTTCCTGCTCCTGGCCATCCCCGCCGGCGTGATGGCCGACCGGATGCCGCGCCGCCGGCTCATGGCCGCCGCAGAAGCGGTGCGCGCGCTGGCCCTCGTCGGCACCCTGGCCGCGGCGTCGCTCGGTCTGCTGAACCTGCCGCTGCTCGCGCTGCTCGCTTTCGTGGGCGCGTGCGGGACGGTCGCCTACAGCGTGGCCGCGCCCGCGCTGGTGCCGGCGCTGGTGCCGCCC
>DATFGS010000799.1:0-3640 GCA_035249225.1 Candidatus Methylomirabilota bacterium
CGCAGCGTGCCCTTCATCACCAAGGAGGTTCCCGTATGACACGCATCCTCGACCCGACCCTCCACGCGGTCCTGCCTCGAGCGGCCGCGCGGGCCCCCCGCCCCTCACGCCTCTCCGGCGCGGCGCTCGGACTCCTCGCCAACGGCAAGACCCACGGCATGGTGTTCCTCGAGCGCGTGGCCGAGCACCTGCGCGCGCGCCACGACGTGGGGGAGCTGGTGCGCGTGACCAAGGCGAATGCGAGCGCCCCGGCCCGGCCGGAGGATGCCGCCCTGCTGGCCAAGCGGTGCGCGGCGGTCGTCACCGCCATCGGTGATTGAGGGAGCTGCTCGTCGGGCAGTGTGCTCGACGCCATCACCCTCGAGAAGCAAGGGATCCCCGCCGTCGCCGTCGTGACGGAGCCGTTCGCGCCGACGGCGGCCGTCTTGGCCGAGCTCAACGGCATGCCCGGCTACCCCTTCGTGGTCGTGCCGCACCCCTTCGGGAGCCTCGACGAGGCGGCCGTGCGGTCGCGAGCGGACGCCGCCCTTGCGAGGATCGAGCGACTCCTGCTGGGCGAAGCGGAAGAGCGATGAGCCGAGCGCGGAGGCGGTCCCCTACTTGTCCAGCCACACGTTGTGGAATCGCGGGAAGGCCATCTTCTCGTTGAAGCCCTTGACCGAGGCCTGCATCGCGCGGAGCCCGAACAGGTCGCCGTAGCGGATCACGGGGACGCGCTCGTAGAAGACCCGGTGGACATCCTCCCAGAGCGCTCTGCGCTTCTTCGGGTCCGGCTCCTTCCGGATCGCGTCCATGCGGCTGGTGATCTCCTCGTCGCAGGTCCAGCCCGGCCAGTCGCAGCGGAGGTAGGGGTGCTGGGTCGGGTCCGGCACCAGCGACATGCCCGTGGAGAAGATGTCGTACATCTTCTCGTTGTTCCGCCGCTGGACGAGGGTCGCCCAGTCCACCACCTGGAGATCGATGGTCATGCCGACTTCTTCGAGCTGCTGCTTGGTCACCAGCGCGACGTTGTACATCCACTCGTACTCCTTGGTCGTGATGAAGCGGACGGGCTCCCCCTTGTACCCGGCCTCCTGCAAGAGCTTCCTGGCCTTGTCCTTGTTCCTCTGGTTGTAGGCGTCGCCGCCGGCCTTCGAGTGCCAGGCCGTCTGCTCCGTGAAGGCCAGCCCGGAGTCGAGCCGGTAGAAGAGGGGGTTCCCCACCGCGGCGCGCATGACCGGCTCGATGTCGATGGCCGCTTGCACCGCCTGGCGGAGCTTCACGTTGGTCATGAGGCCTTCCTTCTTGTTGAAGACCGCCATGGCCCAGCCGTACGGCCGCACGATGAGGGGCCGGAGCTTCGGGTTGGCCTTGATCCGGTCGTAGGCCACCGCCTGGAGGTCATCGGCGAAGTCCACCTCCCCCGACTCGAGGCTGGCGACCCGCGTGGCCACGTCCGGCATCGGGATCCACCGGAGCTCGTCGACGTGGGCGACCTTCCGTCCGCCGTAGCCGTTGGCCGCCTCGGCCCGCGGCTTGTAGTCGTCGAAGCGGACCATCCGGATGTGGACGTCCGGCTTCCACTCGACGAACTTGAAGGGGCCGGTGCCGATGTACTCGGTGACCTTGGCCGGGGTCGGATATTTCTCGGCGATCTCCTTCGGGTAGACGGCGGCGAAGTTGTTCGCGTTGGCCAGGGAGATCAGGACGATGCCCGACTTCTCCTTGAGCTTGATCTCCACCGTGGACCTGTCGACGGCCCGCACGCCCTCCACCGAGGCCCACATCGCCTTGGCCTGCACCGCGTACCCGCCCCACCGTTTCAGCGAGGCGACCACGTCCTCGCTGGTCATCTCCTTCCCGTTGTGGAATCGAATGCCCTGGCGCAGCTTGATCGTGTAGGTGAGCCCGTCCGCGCTCACCGCGGGGAGCGCCTCGGCCAGGACCGGGATCGGCTGGTAGTTCTCGTCCAGCGTGTAGAGGCTCTCGTAGATGTGCTGGGTGATGACCTCGACGAAGTTCGCCGTCGTCCAGTGGGCGTCGAGCGTGGGAGGGTCCCCGAGCACGGCGACCCTCAGCACCCCTCCCTTCCTGGGGGCCTGCGCCCGGGCTTCGAGTCCGGTCAGGACCAGCAGGCCGGCGACCAGCAGCAGGGACAAACCAGATCGCAATCCACGGCTCATGGCGAACTCCCCTCTCAGCGAACGGTGTAGCCGCGGCCACTCATGCAGGCGGAGAAGGCGCGGTCGTAGCCTTCCTTGCTCTTGGTGTAGTTGTAGGTGCCGCCCACGCCCGCACCGCCGATGCCACCCGCTGCCGCGCCGATCGCGGCGCCCGTGCCCGCGTTACCGGTCGCGGCCCCGATGGCGGCGCCCGCGGCCGCCCCGCCCACGGCGCCTACCAGGGCGCCCACACCAGCGCCCTTGGCGCTATCCGTCAACGGATCGAAGCCGGTCTGCTGCTTGGCCCAGGTCTGGCACTCGCCGGTGTCTTGGGCCTGCTTCTCGGCGGTCTGGCCTTTCTGAGGATATACATAGGCGCTGGGCTGCGCCGGTCCCGAGGCGCACCCCGAGAGCGCCGTGGCGAACGCGATCAGGGCGACCCACGCGGATACGCGGCATCCGGTGTGTTTCATGGCTGAGCCTCCTTGCGCTCGTGACTTCAGGTCGATGCGCTCTTCGAGTATAAGAGGCCGGCGCTTTTCGATCCACCGCGCGGAAGGCAGGCTCGATCTCCTCAACGCGCGGGCTGCGCCGCGGCGCGCAGCCGGGCCGTCTCCTCCGGGACGACCTTCCACGTGCGCTCGTCGATCGCCACCCCGTACTCCCGCCGCGCGTAGGCGGGGCTGATCTTCTCCTCCAGCACGTCGCGCAGCACGCGCTCGGGATCGCGCGCGAACGGATCGCCCCAGCCGCCGGCGCCGGCCAGCTCGTGGCGGTAGACGTCGCCGGACCGCACGGTCAGCGTGCACTTGGCCGGTAGCTCGCGCTCCTCCGGGCCGGGGTTGAGCACGTTGCGCGACGGCGTGCCCGGGCGCCCGCCCGCCAGGCCGTAGGGCACGTGGTTGCGCCGGTCGGTGCGGAGCTGGAGCACACCTTCCGCCTCGAGGAAGCGATACTGCCGCTCGAGCGCGAGGCCGCCCCGGAACGTGCCGGGGCCGCCGGTGTCGGGCAGGTAGCCGTAGCGCTCGATCATGAGCGGGTACTCGGCCTCGATGATCTCGACGGGATTGTTCGAGAAGTTCACGACCGAGCTGCTGCACGCGTCGACTCCATCCTTGGTCGGGCGGCCGCCCCAGGAGCCGAAGAGGAACTCGAGGAAGACGAAGGGCTTCCGCTCGGCGTCGTAGCCGCCGAAGCTCACCCCGGTGTCGCCGCCCACCTCGCACGCGAACACGCGATCGGGCGCGATCCGGGCGAGGGCGCCGAACACTACATTGGCCATGCGGAAGCCGGTGAGCCCGCGGGCGGCGACCGCGGCGGGCATGACCGGGTTGACCACGGTGCCGGGCGGCGCGATCACCTCGATGGGGCGGAAGTAGCCCTCGTTGTTGGGCGGCGTGCCGCCGACCAGGTGGCGCACGCACGCGTACACCGCGGACTTGGTGAAGGGCAGGGGCGAGTTGATGGCGCCCTTCACCTGCGGCGCCGAGCCGGTGAAG
>DATFGS010000800.1:0-1350 GCA_035249225.1 Candidatus Methylomirabilota bacterium
GGGCCTCGACGTGCTGCCGCTCCCGCCGGTCGAGAACCGCGCCGAGCTCGCGCGCTCGCGCCGCGGCCGCTTGCGCGAGGGCGCTGCGACCCAGGAGCTGCAGCGCCCGGGCCCGCCCGAGGTGGGCCAGCGCGAAGTCGGGATCGGCGGCCAGGGCGCTGTCGAAGCACGCCTCGGGAGCTGCGTGGGCCGCGAGGAGCGCGTCGACTCCCTCCGCGTACGCCCCGCCCGCGGCGGCGGACGACGTGGAGAGCGAGAGTCCGTAGCGGTCCCGGATCGTGGACATCGCCCCGAGCGTATCTCCGGCCGGGGCCGGCGGCAACCGGCGGGAGCTAGGCGGGAATCGCGACGCGCTTCAGGATGCCGAGCTGATCCAGGATGGTGCCGGCACCGCGCGCGACGCAGGTGAGCGGATCCTCGGTCACGCGGATGCTGAGCCCGGTCTCGTGGTGCAGGAGCGCGTCGAGGCCGCGCAGGAGCGCGCCGCCGCCCGTGAGCACGATGCCGTTGTCGCTGATATCGGCCGCCAGCTCGGGCGGGGTGTGCTCGAGGCAGGCGCGCACCGCGGTGACGATGTCGGCGACCGGCTCGCGCAGCGCCTCGCGGATCTCCAGAGCGGTTATCACGACCGTTTTCGGCAAGCCGTCGAGCAGGTCACGGCCCTGCACTTCCATCGGCTCGTGATCGTCGCCCTTGAGATAGGCGGAGCCCAGGCGGATCTTGGCGTCCTCGGCGCGGCGCTCCCCGACGAGGAGATCGTAGGCGCGCCGGAGGTAGTGGATGATCGCCTGGTTCATCTCGTCGCCCGCGACGCGCAGCGACTCCGAGTACACGATCCCGCACAGCGACATGACCGCGACCTCGGTGGTGCCGCCTCCCACGTCCACGATCATGCTCGCGCCCGGCTGCTCCACCGGCAGGCCCGCGCCGAGGGCCGCCGCCATGGACGCCTGCACGAGATAGACCTCGCGCGCCCCCGCCTGCTGGGCCGCGTCGCGCACCGCCCGCCGCTCGACCTGGGTGATGCCCGCCGGCGTGATGATCACGAGTCGTGGCTGCACGAAGCTCCAGCGGCGGCGGGTCTTGTTGATGAAGTAGCGGAACATCTTCTGGGTGCGATCGAAGTCGGCGATGACGCCGTGACGGAGGGGCCGGACGACCTGCACCGATCCCGGGGCCCGGCCAAGCATGGCCTTGGCCTCGTTGCCGACCGCCTGCACCGCCCCGTTCATGTCCACCGCCACCACCGACGGCTCGTCGAGGACCACGCCCTGGCCCCGGACGTAGAGCCGGGTGTTGGACGTGCCCAGGTCAACCGCCAGATCGCTCGAGAACACCCGTTCCAGCCCG
>DATFGS010000801.1:0-2914 GCA_035249225.1 Candidatus Methylomirabilota bacterium
CACGCCCACGCTCGCCCCGGCGGCGGTCAGCAGCGCGTTGCTGGGCCCGGGCGTGCCCGCGGCGGCGACCGAGAACAGGAAGAAGGCGAGGGCCTGCTCGAGCGTCATTTGCGTCGGCCGCCACCGTGCGGGTAGATTCGCCGCATGGCAGGGAGACTAGGCCGGTCGGCCGGCGAAGGTCTTGAACGTTCGTGCGGCGCGGGCGACTGGGTGCGCGGCCGCGGCCCGGCGGGAGGCGTCGAGCTGCTGCGGGCCTGGTTCGGCGGGCGCGCCTACGCGCGGCACCGCCACGACACGTACGCGATCGGCGTGACCGAGGCCGGGATCCAGGTGTTCGACTATCGCGGGCGCGTCGAGCGCAGCCGGCCGGGCGAGGTGGTGGTGCTCCATCCGGACGAGGCGCACGACGGGCGCCCCGGGGACGAGGGCGGCTTCGGCTACCGCATCGTCTACGTCGAGCCGGCCCGCATCGCGGCGGCGGTGCGGACGATCCGGGGCGGCCCCGCGTCCCTGCCGTTCGCGCGTGAGCCGGTGTCCGGGAACCCGGCGCTGGCCCGTGCGGTCACCGCCGCTTTCCGCACCGCGCTCGAGCCCCTGGCCCTCGATGCGCTCGTCCTGCGTCTGGCCGAAGGCCTGATCGCGAGCGACGAGGGGCGGCCGGCCGCCGAGCCCCGTCGCGTCGACCAGGCGGCGCTCGACCGGGCCCGCGCGTTCCTCGACGGCCGGTGCGCCATCGCGCGCTCGACCGAGCTCGAGGCGGTCACGGGCCTGAGCCGCTACGAGCTGGCCCGCCAGTTCCGGGTTCGGTACGGAACCAGCCCGTATCGCTACTCGCTCATGCGGCGGCTCGACGTCGCGCGGAGCGGACTGCGCGCGGGGACGCCGCTGGCGGAGGTGGCGCTGGCCGCGGGCTTCGCCGACCAGGCGCACTTCACCCGCATGTTCCGATCCGCCTACGGGGTGACCCCGGGCCGCTACGCCCGACTGGGCCGCGTGTGACCGCGGCGGGGGCCTTCGCCTCCCTGCGCCGGCATCCGTCCGGGGTGCTGCGGGCGGTGCAGCTCCTGGGCGTGCTGCTGTATCCGCTGATGGAGGAGACCGGCGCCGGCCGGGCCCTGTTCAACGCCTTCGGCGTGCTGGTCCTGGCCCTGGTGCTCTGGGTCGTCGTGCGCAGCCCGACCGCGAACTGGATCGCCGGGCTGCTGGCCGCGCCGGCGGTCGTGTTCTCCATGCTCGGCGGCTGGGGCGGGCAGCCGCAGTGGCTGGTGTGGGCGCAGCTCCTGGAGAGCGCCCTCTACTTCTACGCGGCCGGCGGCCTCATCGCCTACATGCTCGGCGATCACCAGGTCACCGCCGACGAGCTGGTGGCCGCGGGCGCCACCTTCACGCTGCTGGCCTGGGGCTTCGCCTTCGCGTACTCGGCCTGCCAGATCCTCGCCCCCGGCAGCTTCGTCGCCGCGGTCGATCCGCAGGCGGCCCGGAGCTGGATGGACCTGCTGTTCCTGAGCTTCACCACCCTGTCCGGGGTCGGCCTCGGCGACGTGCTGCCGATCCGTCCGTGGGCGCGCGCGCTGGTGATGCTGGAGGAGTTCGCGGGGGTGATGTACATCGCGCTCGTGGTGTCACGCCTCATCGGCCTGACCATCGTGCGCGCGGAGCGGAGCTAGCGCGCGTCTCTCGGATCCGCGGCGCTGGTGTGCTCGGTGGGCTGGGGCGTCGCGCTCAGCACCGTGACCCCCGCCGGCGCCTCGAAGCGGTGCCAGTGTCCCTGGGGGACGACGATCAGCATGCCCGGGCGCAGCTCGAACGAGCGGGGGCCGTCGTCCGTCATGATCGTGAGCGTCGCGGCGCCGTCGAGGATCTGCACGAGCTCGTCGCCCTTGTCGTGCCGCTCCCACGCGGTCTCTCCCGAGAATCGGCCCGCGAAGATACTGCCGTCGCGGAAGGGAGCCAGCGTCGCGAACGCGGCCCGGACCTCGTCGGCGGGGGTGTCCGGACGGCGCTCGCGCAGCACCGGGAGCGCGGCCAGCTGGGCCCTGATGTCGACCGCCCGGATCACGCTCAGGTCTGCAGGTCGCCGACCGCGCCGGCGAGCGCCTCCAGCTCCGCGCGCCACGACTTCGGGGTGACCAGCGGCCGCACCACGAACTTCGAGAAGCCGACCGCGACGAACTGCTCGAGGAGCTTGCGCAGGGCGGGCAGCCCCACCGGCGTCAGCTCGACCGAGCGGGGCCGTCGCGCGGCCATCGCGCGTGCGGTGGCCGGGTCGATCGGCGCGGTGGCGTAGCCGACGCTCATCCCGAAGTGCTCGCCGCTGATCGAGCGGCCGGCGCGTGCCGCCGCCGCCTCGATCACCGCGCGGCCCGCCGCCGCTTCTTCCGGCGTGCACAGCGAGGGGAGCCAGCCGTCGGACAGCCGGCCGCAGCGCTCGAGCGCGGCCGGCACCGTGCCGCCCAGCCACACCTCGAGCGGCTGCTGCACCGGCAGGGGGGAGAGCTTGACGTCTCGGAGCGTGCCGGCCGCTCCTTCGTGGCTCACCGTCTCTCCGGCCCAGAGGCGGCGCAGGAGCGGGAGGGCCTCGTCGAAGAAGGTGCCGCGCTGCCTGGGCTCCATGCCGATGGCCTCGCGCTCCGGCGCGAAGGTAAGCCCGGGCACCAGCGTCACCAGCAGGCGCCCGCGGGACAGCCGGTCCAGGCTCGCGAGCTGCTTGGCGAGGCGCAGGACATTGCGTCCGGGGAGGAGCATGGTGGTCCCGACCTTCAGCCGCGGGTTGCTGGCGGCGGCCCACGCGAGGCCCACCACCGGATCCATCACCGGCCCGGTCAGCACCTCGGAGAGCCAGAGCGAATCGAAGCCGAACTCGTCGAGGCCGGCGACCAGCTCGGCCATCACCTCCGTGGAGGCCGTCGCGCCC
>DATFGS010000802.1:0-3156 GCA_035249225.1 Candidatus Methylomirabilota bacterium
TCGACGCGGCGTGCCGCGAGGCCGGCCGCGACCCGGCCGTGCTCGCGCGCTCGGTCACCGCGCTGCTGATCGCGGACCGTGAGGCGGGGCGGGCCGCCGCCACGCGGGAGCGCTTCGCGGGCATCCCCGGCGAGGGGCACGTGGTCGGCACCCCGGAGGACTGCCTCGCGCGCATCCGGCAGTACGTCGCGGCGGGGGTGCGGCACTTCCTCTTCACGATCCCGGACGTGGCCTCGAGCCCCGCGCTCGAGCTGGTCGGGCGCCGGGTGCTTCCGGCGCTGCGCCAGGAGTTCGCGGTCACCTGAGACGACGGCGAGAAAGGACGGCGGCATGGAGGCAGACGAGCGGCGGCGGTATCTCGAGCCCACCCGGTTCATCGACTCGGATCACGCGGAGGTGATCGCGCAGGCGCGCCGGCTGACCGAGGGCTGCGCGAGCGAGCGGGAGAAGGTCGAGCGCATCTACTACTTCGTGCGCGACATGCCCTACGACATCCTGGCCTCGTTCCGCTACCTGGCCCAGGGCCGCAACCGCGCGAGCGACGTGCTCCAGGCCGGCCACGCCTTCTGCATGGGCAAGGCCAGCTCGTTCGTTGCGCTGTGCCGCGCTTCGGGCATTCCCGCGCGCATCGGCTTCCAGCAACTGCACTGTCCCGACAAGCCGTTCATGTCCGAGGAAGTGAGGCGGCTGTGGGGCGCCCGCACGCTGCCGCGCCACTCGCTCGGTGAGGCCTACCTGGACGGCCGGTGGCTGAAGCTCGACGCGACTATCGACGCGCAGACGGCGGCGGCCAAGGGCCGGCCCTACGAGCGCCAGTTCGACGGCGAGCACGACATTCCCACCGTGGAGGGGCCGATCCTCAAGGATTTGGAAAGCCACGCCGACTACCCGGCGGACGTCGCGAACTGGTACGAGACGATGGCCCGCGAGGTCATGCGCGCGCTCGAACAGGACGACGCGCACCAGCGGGTCGCCTCGGACGACACGCTCTGGAGCGGCCCGCGGCCGGGCGCGGGGAGCCCGTGAGCGTCTCTCCCCTCGCGGGGAAGCCGGCGCCGCGCTCGCTGCTCGTGGACGTGGGCGCGCTCGAGCGCGAGTACTACGCGCGCCGGCCCGACCCGGGTGACCCGGACCAGCTCGTCGCGTTCGGCACCAGCGGGCACCGCGGCTCCCCGCTGCGCGGCTCCTTCACCGAGGCGCACATCCTCGCGACCACCCAGGCGATCTGCGACTATCGGCGGGGCCGCGGCACCGACGGGCCGCTGTACATGGGCAAGGACACCCACGCGGTGTCCGGGCCGGCCGAGCGCACCGCGCTCGAGGTGCTGACCGCGAACGGGGTGGAGACGATCATCCAGCGCGAGGACGGCGTGACGCCGACCCCGGTCATCTCGCACGCGATCCTGGTCCACAACCGGGGGCGCGCGGCGCGCCGGGCCGACGGCATCGTGGTGACGCCGTCGCACAATCCGCCCGAGGACGGCGGCTTCAAGTACAACCCCCCGGACGGCGGCCCCGCCGACACCGACGTGACCCGCTGGGTCCAGGACCGCGCCAACGAGCTCCTGCGCGCGGGCAACGCGGGCGTCGCGCGCGTGCCGTTCGAGCGCGCGCTCCGCGCCGCGACCACGCATCGGGACGACCTCGTCCTGCCCTACGTGAACGATCTGCGGAACGTGGTGGACATGGATGCCATCCGCGGCGCCGGGCTCCGGCTCGCGGTGGACCCGCTCGGGGGCGCGTCGCGGCCCTACTGGGAGCCGATCAACAGGGTGTACGGGCTCGACGTGGCGATCGTCAATCCGGTGATCGACCCGACCTTCTCGTTCATGACGGTGGATCACGACGGCAAGATCCGCATGGACTGCTCGAGCCCCTATGCGATGGCCCGGCTCGTCGGGCTCAAGGATCGGTATCGCGTCGCGTTCGCGAACGATCCGGATTCGGATCGCCACGGCATCGTCACGCCCGGCGCGGGCCTGATGAATCCGAACCACTACCTGGCCGTCGCCATCGCCTACCTGTTCGCGAGCCGCCCCGGGTGGCCCGCGGGGGCCGCGGTCGGCAAGACGCTGGTCAGCAGCGGCCTGATCGACCGGGTGGCGCGGAAGCTGGGCCGTCGCCTCCACGAGGTGCCGGTGGGATTCAAGTGGTTCGTCCCCGGTCTGCTCGACGGCTCGCTCGGCTTCGGCGGGGAGGAGAGCGCGGGCGCGAGCTTCCTCCGGCGCGACGGCGCCGCGTGGGCCACCGACAAGGACGGCCTGATCATGGACCTGCTCGCCGCCGAGATCACCGCGCGCACCGGCCGCGATCCGGGCGAGCACTACGAGGCGCTGGCCGCCGAGCTCGGCAGGCCCTGCTACACGCGCATCGACGCGGCCGCCACACCCGCCCAGAAGGCGCGGCTCGGGAAGCTGTCGCCGGCCGCGGTGACCACGTCACGGCTCGCGGGCGAGCCCATCACCGCCACGCTCACCCGGGCGCCCGGCAACGACGCGCCGATCGGCGGGCTCAAGGTCGTGACCGCGAGCGGCTGGTTCGCGGCGCGGCCCTCCGGGACCGAGAACATCTACAAGATCTACGCGGAGAGCTTCCGGGATCCGGCGCACCTCGACGCGATCGTGCGCGAGGCGCAGGAGATCGTGGACGCGGCGCTGCGCTAGCCGCCGGTCTTCGGCGGGTGCGCGCGGACCGCCTCCTCGTTCACCTCGGTGCCCCAGCCGGGGCCGGTGGGCAGCGACAGGTGGCCGTCCTCGATTCGCGGCTTCACGGTCACCAGGTCGTCCTGCCACGGCACCATGTCGGGATCGGTCTCCATGATGCGCAGGTTGGGGACCACCGCGCTCCAGTGCGCGTTCATCATGGTGGCGAGGTGGCCGTAGAAGTTGTGGGGGGCCACGTTGATCTCGTAGGTGTCGGCCATCGCCGCGATCTTGAGCGATTCGCCCACCCCGTTCCACGGGGTGTCGATGATGGCCACGTCCACCGCCTGCTGCTCGAAGAACGGCCGGTAGTCGCGCCGGCCGAAGAGGCACTCACCGGAGGCCACCGGGATGGTGGTGCGGCTGCGCACGTAGGCCAGCGCCTTCGCGTCGCGCGTGTCCATCTCGACCCAGAAGAGGTCGTAGGGCTCCATGGCCCGCGCCATCTTGAGGA
>DATFGS010000803.1:0-5669 GCA_035249225.1 Candidatus Methylomirabilota bacterium
CATCGTCCGCGGCGTCAACGTGTTCCCCTCGGCGCTCGAAGGCATCGTGCGCCGCTTCCCGGACGTCGACGAGTTCGTGATCGAGGTCTACCGGCGCGGTCAGCTCGACGAGGTGCGCCTGCTCCTCGAGATCAACGGGCACGCCCCGGCGGTGGTTGCGGCGGTGCAGGAGGCGATCCGCGTCGATCTGGGCATCCGCGTCGAGGCGATGCCGGTCCCCGGGCAAACCCTGCCGCGCTACGAGCTCAAGGCCCGCCGGCTGGTGCGTCGCGCGAGCGACTAGCCAGCTACTCTACGCGCCAGACCCCGGGTTCGGATGTATTGACCGGTCCACGAGGGGCTGGTAGTGATGAGTGATCATGTCGTCCGCGGGAGCCGGCTCCGAGACGTCCGCGCTCATCACGCGCATCGCCGCGGGTGATCGCGACGCGTTCAGCCGCTTCTACGATCTCCTCGCCCCCACCGCGTTCGGCCTGATCCGCCGCGTGCTGCGCGATCGGGAGGCCGCCGCCGAGGTGCTGCAGGAGGTGTTCTGGCAGGTCTGGCGCGAGGCTCCGCAGTACGACGCCGGGCGCGGCAGCCCGGAGGCCTGGCTCGTCATGCGGGCCAAGACCCGAGCAATCGATCGGCTCCGGTCCATGCGTAGAAGAGATAGGACCTTCGTGGCTCCGGTGGACGAGTCCGTCGCCCGGAGCAGCGAGGAGCCGGCCGAGAACCCGGCGGTGGTGGCGGAGGATCGGACCCTGGTGCAGACCGCGCTGGCCCAGCTCCCGGAGCCGCAGCGGCGGGTCATCGAGCTCGCGTTCTTCGACGGGCTGACCCAGTCCGAGATCGCGGCCCGGCTGGGCGAGCCGCTCGGTACCGTGAAGACGCGCGCGCGCCTCGGCCTCGAGCGGCTGCGTGGGGCCCTGAGAGGAGAGAGGGTGTCGACGACATGAACCGCGACGAGATCGGCGAGCTGGCGGCGGCGTACGCCCTCGGGGGCCTCGACGCCGGGGACCGCGCGCGCTTCGAGACGCTGCTGCGCGCGGGAGACCCCGAGGCGGTGGCCGCGCTCCGCGAGTTCGAGGGCACCCTCGTGGACCTGGCCGCCGCCGCGCCCGAGCCGCCTCCACCCGCGGTGAAGGCCGCGCTCATGGAGCGCATCGCGGCGGCGACGCCGGCCGCGCCGCCGCCGGTCCGATCGCTCTCGCGTCCGGGCCGCGCGATCTGGCCGGTGGTGCTGAGCGGGGCCATGGCCGCCGGGCTTGCCGCGATCGCGGTGGGCTGGTCGGTCTCGTCCACCTACGAGAAGCGGCTCGACGCCCTCGCGCGCGACGCCCAACAGCTGAAGGCGGAGCTGCAGAGCCAGCAGACGGTGATCGCGATCCTGCGGGACCCGGCCACCCAGGTGGTCGCGCTCGCGGGGCAGGCGCCGGCGCCGACCGCGCGCGCCCGCATGATGTGGCACGCGAAGGCCGGCGGGGTGTTCGTCGCCGCCGGGCTGCCCGAGGCGCCCGCGGGCAAGGCTTACCAGCTCTGGGCCATCGCGGGCAGCGACGCGCCCGTCTCGGCGGGGGTGTTCAGCGTGGACGCCTCGGGAACCGGGAGCCTCTCGGTGCGGCCGCTGCCGGGGGTGGCCACCGTCAACGCGTTCGCGGTGACGCTCGAGCCCGCGGGGGGCCTGCCCGCGCCGAGCGGGGAGATGTACCTGCTCGGCAAGTCCTGATCGCGCCTCCTGACGATCTGCTGTCGCGCGCGTCGCGACAGTCCTCGGAAATCCGACACCTGCACCACCCAAGCGTTCCGGCTTGTCCAATAGTAATGAGCACTTGAGTTTCACAGCTCCGTGGCACGCGGTATGCGACCCACCAGGCTCCATGGCACGAGTGGTGGTGGCCGGGGGAGTCGGCGCAGGCATCCTGCTCGTCGCCCTTGTCGCGGGACCGGCGAGCGCGCAGTACCGGTACACGGACGACAAGGGCGTCACCAGGACCACGCAGTACAAGCTGGACGTCCCCGCGCGTCATCGCGACGCCGCGGTCTGGATCGGGGCGACGGGGGTCGGCATCCCGGCCCTGAGCGAGGAGGCGCGGCAGACGAAGCTGCGCGACGATGCCATCCGGCGCATCGGGAGCTCCATCGAGCAGCGCGCGCCGTACCACAAAGCGCAGGCCGCCGCGGCGGCCGAGCAGGCGAAGAGACGGCAGCAGCGCAAGGAGGACGCGCCACGGGCCGTGGACCTGCTGTGGTGGGGCTGGTGGTGAGCGCTCCCGCCTAGTCGAGCATCTCCCGCACCGCGTAGGTGACCACGGGCTCGGCGATGCCCTTCACGGTCTCCGCGGGCATGGGGGCCAGGACGAAGCGCGCGTCGAGGTCGGGGCGGAGCGCCTCGGTGACGAGGATGTCCACCTGGTGCGTGCGCGTGAGCCCCTGGACGCGCGCGGCCAGGTTCACGGTGCGCCCCACGAACCCGTATTCCATCCGCTCGCGGGAGCCGATCATTCCCGCCAGTCCCGCGCCGCGATGGATGCCGATTCCCACCGCGAGCGGGGGCAGCCCCTCGCGCGCGAGCTCGACGTTGTACTCGCGCATGGCCGCGCGCATGGCCAGCGCGGCCCGCACCGCGTCGTTGCACTGCCACGGGTTCGGCTGGAGCGCCCCGAAGTAGGCCAGGATGCCGTCGCCCAGGAACGTCGAGACGTGCCCGCGGTGCTCGTGGATGGCGTCGCTCATCCGCTGGAAGTAGCCGTTGAGCACGCGCGCCAGCACGGCCGGCTCCAGGCGCTCGCTCATCGCGGTGAAGCCCACGAGGTCGGCGAAGAGCGCGGTCACCACCTTGCGCTCGGCGGCGGCCTCGGGGCCCGTCTTCACGCCGTCGGCGATGAGCCGCTGCACGACCCCGGCCGGCGCGAGCCGGGAGCATGCCTCCTGGAGGTGCTGGAGCTCGACGGCCGCCGCATCGAGCTGCGCCCGGAGGCTCGCGGTGTGTCGCCGCTGCCGGTAGAGCGCGCCCGCGAGGACGGCGAGCAGCGCCACCAGGGCGACGGCAACGAGCGTTCGCGTCATGGGTGCTCCAGCACCATGGCGCCCATCCGGCAGAGCCCATTGGCCAGGGATGCCACCCCGATTCCCTCGAGGAGCTGCGGACCGGTGAGGCGGTCGCGGAGAGCCCGGGCGCGACGCTGCACCACGGCCGGCTCGTACCAGATCGTATCCCGCGCGAACGGGATCAGGAGGCGCTCGACGGGGTCCAGCTCGGGAGCGTCGAGATGGGTGAGGACCTGGGCGATCCTCGATTCCTTCATGCCTTCGCGCTGGAGGGCCTCGCCGATCTCCGGCGCGCACACCTCGCAGGCCAGGCCCCGGGCCACGACGGCCAGCATCAGGAGCTTGCACCGCCGCGTGAGGTGAGGGGAGGCCCACATCTCTTCGAGCGTCCGCCCCAGGGCCGGCGCGATCGGCGATCCCTCGTAGGCCCTCACGAGGCGGACGTACGGATATGAGGGCACCCGGTCCAGCGAAGCGGCTTGCCCACGGTAGCGCGATTTCATGAGCATGCGATTCACGAGGGGCCGGATCAGCCGCATGAGCAGCTGATCGGGAATCCGCTCCACCGGGCGCGTGGGAATCGCGGGGATCGTGTGGGCGCGGTTGCTGAAGTCCAGGAAGGCCACCACGAACGAGAGCTCCTTCATCTCGTCGGTGCCCAGCCCCGCGCGGCTGAGCGCGTCCCGGGCGGCGCGCGCGCCGGCGGGGCCGGAGCGCGACTGGCTTCGACCGAAGGCGATGGCGGCCGCCGTCCGCGTCGGAAGATCCGCCCGCGCCTGGTCCTGCTCCACGCCCTCGATACGCTCCGTGCTCATGCCCTGAGCCCACAGCATCGCCCGTACCGCCGCGTAGCAGAAGCGGCAGGAGTTCTCCTGGCTCACGACCAGCCCGACCAGATCCATGACGTGGTGATCGATCTGCATCAGGAGTCCGTGCTCGGGGTGTAGATCGACCAGGCCTCGCGCCAGCCAGGGGACGGATGAGAAGTAGGGGATGGCCGGGTTGGGTACGCCCTGCTTGCGGCGGGCGTAGGCTTCGAGCGCCCGGTCCGGCCGGGGCTCGATCCAGCAGGGTTCCCAGGCGACGTGCTCGAGGGCCGAGGCCATCCTAGTGCCCGCGCCGCCGCGCCGCGCGCAGCACCGCGATGATGGTCATGGCGTCCTTGATCTCGCCGTCTTCGACCATCGCGACCACGTCGGCGAACGGGACCGCGCGCCGCTCGATGAACTCGGTGGGATCGGGCGGGCGCGACGCCGGGCGCAGATCCTCCGCCACGTAGAGGTGGGCGACCTCGCGCAGGATGCTCTTGGAGGTGTGGAAGTCGCCCAGGGTGACGAGGCGGCCGGCCTCGTGCCCCGCCTCCTCGGCCAGCTCCCGCTGCGCGGCCTCGGTCGGGGTCTCGCCCGCGTGCTGGCCGCCCGTCGGGATCTCCCAGAAGAAGTCGCCCGCCACGTAGCGGTATTGCCCCACCAGGAGCACGGTGTCGCGGTCGAGGAAGGGAAGGACCCCGACACACTCGCTGCACTGCACGACCCCGTAGACCGTGCTGCGGCCGTCCGGCAGCTCGACCACATCCTCGCGGACGGAGATCCAGTGGTTGTCGTAGACGGGCCGGGTCGAGGTCCGGCGCCAGGGCGTGCGGGACCACGACGAACCGGCCGCGGGAGTACCAGTGGGCTCGCTCATGATCCGGTTGTATCATGTGGGCCGGGAGGAACGTGATGGCCTGGCCGGTCCCCGTCGAGGCGCTGTGGAACGATCTGCAGTCCGTCCGCTCCGAGCTCCTGAAGGAGGCGGAGGGGCTGAGCCAGGCCCAGGCGGACTGGCGCCCGGCCGAGCAGGAGTGGTCGGTCGGCGAGATCCTCCATCACCTCACCCTGGCCGAGGTCGGCACCGGCAAGCTCACCTCCAAGCTCTTCAAGGAGGCGGCGCAACCCCTGCCGCCGTTTCCCCAGGACCTGAAGGCCTTCGCGCCGGTCCCGCCCCCGTTGCCCGGGCCGGCCAAGGCGCCGGAGGTAGTCTACCCGGAGCGGGGCCATCCGCTGGGCCGGCTGCTCGTCGACCTGAAGGCGATCCGGGAGCGAAGCCGCCAGTCCATCGAGCGGCTGGCCGCGGTGGATCCGCGCGGGCTCCGGTGGCGGCACTTCACGCTGGGCGAGATGGACCTGGCGCAGTTCTGGCTGCTGCACGTGCGCCACGAGGCCGATCATCTGGAGCAGCTGCGCGCGGTGAAGGCCGCCCGGGGATTCCCCCGGTCGTGAAGGTCATCCTCCGCAACCCGCGCAAGGAGATCGAGGTGGACGGCAGGCGCCGGGTCAAGGAGCTGCTCGTCGAGCTCGACATCCTGCCGAGCACGGTCCTGGTCATCCGGGGCAACGAGCTCCTGACCGGGGACACCGTGGTGGGCGGCGATGACGTGCTCGAGGTGCGCCCGGTCATGTCGGGCGGCAGCGCGGGGACGCCGTGAAGTGCCGCAAGTGCGGGGGCGTCGCCGCGCTCGAGCTGCGGCGCCACAACGCGGCCTTCTGCTCGCCGCACTTCCTCGAGTTCTTCCGCAAGCAGGTGGCGGAGGCGGTGCACCGCCACCAGATGTTCACCCGCGAGGAGAAGATCATGGTCGCCGTCTCGGGCGGCAAGGA
>DATFGS010000804.1:0-2696 GCA_035249225.1 Candidatus Methylomirabilota bacterium
CATGGCCGCGGGGGTGCTGACCGGCGGTGCGGCGGCCGGCCCTGGCGCGGGAGCCGGAGCGGCCTTCGGCGGCTCCACTTGGGCCGGGGCCGGGGCGGCCGGTGACGGGGTCGGCAGCGAATCCGGGCTCGCAGCCGACACGTCCATTGCCGGTGCTGCGACTGAAGTTCCACCCGTTCGCTTCACAGTGAGGTTGACCACGATGAGCGCGATGGCCAGGATCACCAGCAGGGCCAGGCCCGCCAGGACCGAGCTGGGGGCCCACGTGGTGCGGGGCCGCGGCGGGGCGCTGGCCGCCTGCATGGCCGCGCGCTCTCCGGCCAGGGCCTCGTAGTGGGCCAGCGCCTCCTCCGGGCCTTCGCGCAGGAAGCCGCAGTAGGCCCGGATGAAGCCCCGCACGAAGACGGGTGACGGGAGATCGGCCAGGCGCTCTTCCTCGAGGGCCTCGAGATGGCGGATCCCGACCCGGGTGGAGCGCGCCATGTCCTCCAGCGAGCTGCCCCGGGCCTCGCGGAGCGCGCGCAGATGACCGCCGAGCGAGGTCGCCGAGTTTTCCACGGGCGTCATGCCCAGTAGTGTAGCGCGGGTTACGCTTCGGTCAGCTTTACTGAGACGAGGCGGGAGAGGCCCGGCTCCTCCATGGTCACGCCATAGAGCACGTCGGCGGCCTCCATCGTCTTGCGGTTGTGCGTGATCACCACGAACTGGGTCTGGGTGCAGAGCTCGCGCAGCACCCGGATGAACCGGTGGATGTTCGCGTCGTCGAGCGGCGCGTCCACCTCGTCGAGCACGCAGAACGGGCTCGGGCGGTGGTAGAAGATCGCGAAGAGCAGGGCCAGCCCGGTCAGGGCCTTCTCGCCCCCCGACATGAGGGTGACCGCCTGCAGGCGCTTGCCGCGCGGCTGGGCCATGAGCTCCACGCCCAGCTCCAGCGGGTCCTCCTCGCCCTCCTCGGGCGGCACCATGCGCAGCTCCGCGCGCCCACCCTCGAAGAGCCGGGAGAAGATCTCGCCGAAATGCCGGTTGATGTCGTCGAAGGCTTCCTGGAACCGCTCCTGGGCGGTGCGGGTCATGCCGCGCAGGGCCTTCTCCAGGTCCTTGATGGACCCCACCACATCATCGTGCTGGGTGCGGAGGAAGTCCAGCCGCTCGGTCAGCTCGCGGAACTCCTCGTCCGCCACCAGGTTGACCGGCCCCATCGCCTCGAGCTTGGTCGTCAGCTCCTCGTGCCGCAGTCGGACCTCCTCGAGGTCCCGCGCCGCGTCGTGGGCGGCCAGCAGCGCCTCCGGGGTCTCGACCGCGTGACGGCGCCGGGCTTCCTGCACCAGCTCCTCGCGGCGCACGCGGCCTTCGGTCTCGGTCAGGTCGAGCTGGTGGAGCCGGCCCACCAGCGTGGTCAGCTGGTGCTGCACGTCGCGCAGGTCGGTCTCGATCGCCTGCCGCTCGTCGAGCTGGCGCTGGTGCTCCTCCGCGATGACCGCCACCTCGGCCTCGAGCCGGTCGCGCTCGGCCACCGCATCCCGGGCCTGCGCGTCGGTGCGCTCGCGCTCCGCGGCCAGGTCCGAGCGGCGCTCCGCGGTCTGCGCCCGCCGCCCGACCGACTGCTGCTGCTGGAGGCCGAAGTCCTGCTCGAGCCCCATGATGCGCTCGATGTCGCGGCCGAGCGCCTCGACCCGCTCGGCCACCGTGGCGAGCTCGACGCGGCAGACCGTGAGGCGCTCGGTGAGCCCGGTCTCATCGCCCTGCCCGCTCTCGAGGAGGGCCTGCAGCGCGGTGAGGTCGCCGCCGAGCCGGGCCTCCTGCTCCGAGGCGGCCGCCAGCGCGCTCTCGAGCTCGACGAGCTGGCCCGCGGTCTCTTCCCGCTCGCCCGCGAGCTGCTCGTGCTCCGCGGTCAGCGTCTCCAGGTGGCGCGCGATCCGGTCCGCCTCGCGCAGCACGGACTCGAGGTCCTTCTCGCCGGACATCCGGGCGGTCTCCTGCGCCTGGTAGTTGGACTGCAGCCCCTCGAGCCGCGTCCGCAGGCCGGTCACCTCGCCCTCGATCGCCTCCGCCCGCGCGGCCGCCGCGGTCACCTCGCGCTCGAGGCCGGCGATCTCCTCGCCGAGCTGTCGGATGGCGCGCTTGCGGCCAAGGAGCGAGTGGTCGTTGCCCTGGCGCTCGCTGTCGCGATGGCCGCCGGTGAGGCGCCCGCTCGGCGACAGCACCTCGCCCGAGCGCGTGACGTAGGTCGCGACCACCCCGTTCCGCCGCCAGAGCGTCTCGGCCTGATCGAGGTGCGACACGATGCCGACGCGGCCGAGGAGATAGTGCAGCAGGGCCGGGCGCGGGCCGCCCACCAGGCGGGCCGCCCAGCTCACCTCCCCCGAGTCGTCGGGGAGGGTCGCGGCGGACGGCAGCGTCTCCAGCGGCAGCAGGGTGGCCGCTCCCGCGCCCTCGCGCTCGAGGTACCCCAGCGCGGCGCGCGCGTGCTCGAAGCGCTCCACCACCACCCACTGGAGCCGATCGCCGAGCACCGCCTCCACCGCGGCCTCGAGCCCGTTCGGGACCTCCAGCAGATCGGCCACCGTCCCGACGACGCCGCCCAGGTTGCCGGCGGCGGGCGGCGCGAACATCGCCCGCACGCCCGCGCCGTAGCCCTCGCGCTCCCGCTCCAGGCGCTCGAGCGCTTCGAGCGCCGACTGCCGCGCGGCCAGCTT
>DATFGS010000805.1:0-2749 GCA_035249225.1 Candidatus Methylomirabilota bacterium
AGCCGCGCGGGCTCACGCCCAGCGCGAGCAGCGGCGAGCGGCGCGTCGCGGTGACGAGCGCGAGCAGGTAGTCGAGCACCGATTCCTCCGCCCGCACGCGGTCCGCGGCCTCCTGCAGCGCGAGGACGTCGTCCGCCTCGACCACCGGCAGCAGGTCGGCGGGCGCGGTGTCGCCGCGGAGCACCGCCTTCTCGTCGGCGGCCCCCGGGTAGCCGATGCGGATGCGCAGCAGGAAGCGGTCGAGCTGCGATTCGGGCAGCGGGAACGTGCCCTCGTACTCGCGCGGGTTCTGGGTCGCCAGCACCATGAAGGGCCGCGGCAGCGGATAGGTCGAGTGGTCGAGCGAGACCTGGGCCTCGTTCATCGCCTCCAGCAGCGCGGACTGGGTCTTCGGGGTGGTGCGGTTGATCTCGTCGGCGAGCACGATGTTGGTGAAGAGCGGGCCCGGCTTGAACACGAACTCCGCGCTCTTGGGCTCCCACACCGAGACGCCCAGCACGTCGGAGGGCAGCATGTCGGAGGTGAACTGGATGCGCTGGAAGGAGGCGCCGATGGACCGGGCGAGGCCCGAGGCCAGGGTGGTCTTGCCCACCCCGGGCACGTCCTCGATCAGCAGGTGTCCGCGGGCGACCAGGCCGATGATGGCGAGCCGCACCACCTCCGGCTTGCCGAACAGCGCGCGCCCGACGTTTTCCTCGAGACGGCGGATGGTTTCCGTCGAGTCGCCCATAGGATTCCACTATACCGTACGGGCATTTTTCCCCCGCCGGGGCCGCTGGCCGGGGCCCGGCCCATCGGCTACACTGAGCGGCGCGATGCCCCTCGATCCGCCCGCCGCGCCCCGCTGGCCCCGCGACGCCCGCGCGGCGTGCGCCTTCACCTTCGATCTCGACGCGGAGACGCTGTGGATGGCGCGCGGCGTGCACGAGCCGGTCACGCTCTCGCAGGGGCGCTTCGGGCCGGTGGACGCGCTGCCGCGCATCCTGGCCCTCCTGCGCGCCCACGAGATCCGCGCCTCGTTCTTCATCCCGGCGTGGACCGCCGAGCGCTACCCGGACGCGGTGCGGGCCATCGCGGAGGGGGGCCACGAGATCGGCTGCCACGGCGACGAGCACGAGCGGGTCAGCGAACTGCCACCCGACCGCGAGGAGGCCATCCTGGTCAAGAGCGTGGAGGTGCTCACGCGGCTCGGCGGCAAGCGGCCGGTGGGCTACCGCGCGCCCGCGTGGCAGCTCTCCGCCGCGACGCTCGGCCTGCTCGCCCGGCACGGCTTCGACTACTCGTCGAACATGATGGACCGCCTCGTGCCGTACCTGCATCCCGCCGAGGGCGGCCGCGCCCTCGTCGAGATCCCGGTCTCGTGGGTGCTCGACGACGCGCCGTTCTTCATGTTCACCGGCCAGCGGTCGATCCAGCCGCCGGGCCCGGTGCTGCAGGGCTGGCTCACCGAGTTCGAGGGCATCACGGAGGCGCGGGGGGTGACCAACTTCACCTTCCACCCGCAGATCATCGGCCGGCCCTCGCGCCTGGCCTGTCTCCGCGAGCTGATGGAGCACGTGCGCCACACCCCGCGGGTGTGGATCGCCACGCTCGGCGAGATCAGCGCCCACCACCGCGCCGCCGCGGCGGGCGCCGCGCCGGGCTAGGCGCGGAAGGCGGGCGCGACCTCGGCCATGAAGCGATCGAGGGTGGCGTGCCGATCGGCGGGCAGGAGGAAGGTCGGGACGAAGAGCATGCCCACGCCGGCGTCCCGCAGCTTCGCGAGCTTGTCCTTGATCTGGCTCACGCTGCCCGCGAGCACGGTGTCGCGCGCCTTCTCCGCGTCGGCCCCCATCCGCTTCATGTAGGCCTGCTCGATCTTCTCGATCCCCCCGCGATCGTCCGCGAAGCCCAGCACCATCACCGCCGAGCGCAGGATGGCCTTCGGATCGCGCTTCTCGGTCGCGCAGTGCTGATCGAGGATCGCGCCCTTGTGGGTCAGGGTGGCCGGCCCGCCCCACACGTTCCAGTGATCGGCGTGCCGGGCCGCGATGCGGAGCGTGACCTTCTCGCCCCCGCCGCCGATCATCAGCTCGGGGTACGGCTTCTGCACCGGCTTGGGCATCAGCGGCGCGCCGTCGAGCTGGTAGTACTTGCCCTTGTAGTCGGCCTTGGCCTGTGTCCACAGCGCCTTCATCACGTGGCAGGCCTCGTCGAGCCGCGCGAGCCGCTCGCGGGTGGTGTAGAAGTCCATCCCGTAGGCGCGGTGCTCGTTCTCCTGCCAGCCCGCCCCGACGCCGCAGATGAGGCGGCCGCGCGAGATGATGTCCACGTTGGCCGCCATCTTGGCGAGCAGCGCGGGATGGCGATACGTGTTGCCGCTCACGATCGTGCCCACCCGCAGGCGCGTGGTCAGGCCGGCCAGCGCGGCGAGCGCGGTCCAGCACTCGAGCGTGTCGCCGACGCGGTCGGCGGTGTTGGGCATGAAGTGGTCGGTCACGCACGCCGCGTCCCAGCCGGTCTGATCCGCGTGGCGCCACAGCGTGAGGATCTCGTCCCAGGTCGTGCCGGTCATGCCGGTGAAGATGGAGAATTTCATGGTGGCTGGATGCTACGGGCCGCCACCCGAGAGGTCAAGTGGAAACCGGGTTCCTGATCATCCATCCGGGCGCGCTGGGCGACGTGCTGCAGGCGGTGCCCGCGCTGCGCGCCCTGCGCGCGGCGAGGGCCGCGAGCGCGGTCCAGCACTCGAGCGTGTCGCCCACCCGGT
>DATFGS010000806.1:0-5356 GCA_035249225.1 Candidatus Methylomirabilota bacterium
CGGGCTGATCAACCGCATGATCAAGAACCGCGACTTCTGGATGCCCTTCGCGCCGACGGTGCTGGCCGAGCGGGCGGGGGACTACCTGGTCAATCCCAAGGGCTTCGCCTCGCCCTACATGATGCTGGCGATGCCGACGCGTCCCGAGGCGCGCGACGCGCTCACCGCCGCCCTCCATCCCCAGGACGCGACCGCCCGGCCGCAGATCCTGGAACGCGAGTGGAACCCCGAGTACCATGCGGTGATCCGGGAGTTCGAGCGGCGGACCGGCGTGGGCGCCGTGCTCAACACCTCGTTCAATCTCCACGGCGAGCCCATCGTGGGCGGGGCCGCCGACGCGGTGGATACCTTCGAGCGCTCCGGCCTGCCGCACCTCGCGGTGGGGCACTGGCTCCTGTCGAAGAAGTAATGCCGCGACCTCTCACCCTCTCCCCTCAGGGGAGAGGGCAGGGTGAGGGGTAGGCGCGGTGTCGCTCCCCACCGTCGACACGCCCTGCTTCCTGTGCGGGGCGGCCGGCGCCGACCCGATCTGGTCGACGCCGGACCGCGCCTTCGCGGTGCCCGGCATCTACACGGTGGCGCGCTGTCGCGCGTGCGGGTTCCTCTACCAGCGCCCGCGGGTCCAGGACGAGCACCTGGCCGCCTGCTATCCGGATCACTACCCGCGCCACCAGGAGCCGTCCCCCCGCATCCCGTTCAAGGGCTCGCCCGCGCGCGTGCGCGCGGCCCGCTGGGCGCTCGCCTCGCGCCTCGGCTATGAATCGCTGCGGCAGGCCGGAGCGGGAGCTCTCACGCGCGCGCGCGCCGCGCTGCTCTTCCGGCGGATCCGATGGGACTGCCCGCCGTGGCGCGGGCGTGGCCGCTATCTCGACGTGGGCTTGCGGCTCGGGCGGAGCCCTGGGCGTGGCGCAGGCGCTCGGCTGGCAGGTCGCGGGCGTGGAGGTGGACGAGGCGGCGGCGAGGAAGGCCCGGCGCTTCAGCATCCGCGTGCACGCGGGCGATCTCCTCGAAGCGCCGTTCGCGCCGGGCGAGTTCGACTGCGTGACCGCTTTTCACGTGCTCGAGCACGTACCGGACCCGATCCGCGCCGTCCGGCGGATGCTCGAGTGGCTCGCGCCCGGCGGCCTTCTGGTCCTCGAGGTGCCGAACGCGGGCGGCCTCGGGGCGCGGCTCTTCGGCCGGGCCTGGTCGGGGCTCGAGCTGCCGCGCCATCTCTCGCGCTTCACGCCGGAGACACTCGGCGCGACCGTGGCGCGGGCCGGGGGCCGCGTCGTGTGGACGTGGCATCAGGCGAAACCGCGCTACTACGTCTGGAGCCTCGGCTTCTGGCTGCGTGATCGCCGGCTCGGGACGCTGGCGCGGTGGACCGGCCGGGGGAAGTGGTGGGCATCGGGGTGGAGCACATGGAAAGGCCTACCCCTCAATAGCCTCGGGTGCGGTCGACGAGGTGGCGGAGCGGGCGGTGGGCGGCGTAGCGGCGCAGGTTGTCGTTGAAGATGGGCCCGATCTCGCGCGGGGTGCTGGGGCCCGAGATGTGCGGCGTGACCACCACGTTGTCGAGCCCCCAGAACGGGTGATCGGTCGGGAGCGGCTCGGTGTCGAAGACGTCGAGCACCGCGCCGCCGATGCGCCGCCCTCGCAGCGCGTCCAGGAGCGCCGCCTCGTCCACGATCGGCCCGCGCGCCAGGTTGAGGAGCCACGCGGTGGGCTTCATGGCGGCCAGCGCGGCCGGACCCAGGAGCCCCCGGGTCTCCTCGCTCAGCGGCAGCGTCAGGACGACGAAGTCGGCCCGCGCGAGGGCGGCGCGGAGCGCCCTCGTCCGGTAGACGCGCTGGGCGTCGCGCGAGGCCCGGCCGCTGCGCGTGACGCCGATCACGCGCATGCCGAGCGCGCGCGCCCGCTGCGCGGTGTGGCGGCCGATATCGCCGAGCCCGACCACGCAGAGGGTCTGACCGCGCAACGGGATGGGATCCACCGGCGCCCATCGCCGCTGCCGCTGGCTCGCGCGGAAGCCGTCCATCCGCTGCGTGACCCAGAGACACCAGCCGAGCGTGTACTCGGCCATCCACGGGCCGAAGATGCCCGCGGCCCGGGTGACCCGGACGTCCGCCGGCAGCTCGGGCACCAGCAGGCGCTCGACGCCGGCGCCCATGCACTGGATCCAGCGGAGCTTCCTCGCGCTCGCGAGCAGCGGCCGCGGCGGCCCCCAGCCGTAGAGGATCTCCGCGTCCGCGGCCGGCCCGGCCGCCTCCTCGGGCGTCGAGGCCACGTGGACCCGGAAGACGCGCGACGGCAGCCGGATGAGATCGGCGTAGGCGCGGGCCTCCCCCGCGTCCGGGTAGTACACGAGAATGCCGCGGGTCACGCGCCGATCTTGGCGAGCAGCCGGTCTTCGAACGAGAAGTCCACCGATCGGTCGGCCAGGCCCTGACCGCGGTACCACTCCCAGGTCTGGGCGAGCGCCCCGTGGAGCGTGTAGCGGGGCCGGAGGCCGAGCTCGTTGCGCAGCTTCGTGGTGGTGTGGACGGCGTGGCAGTCGTAGACGAGGTTCTGCCCGAAGACCGGTCCCGGCTTGTCGAAGCTCTTGAGCAGGGCGGGATCGAAGTGGCGCAGCGCGACCGGCCGCCCGATCACCTCGGCGATCAGCTCGACGAGGCCCACCTGGCTCACCACGTCCTCGCCCATGACGTTGTAGGCCTGCCCGTAGGCCCGCGCGTCGCCCAGGAGCGTGGCCATCACCTCGGCGAGATCCTCGACGTGCCCGAACTGCCGCAGCCAGCCGCCGTGACCCGGCACCAGCACCGGACGGCCCCGGCTGATCCGGTCCATGAAGAAGGTTTCGTTGTTCCGGGTGTTCAGCGGGCCCATCACGTGCGTGGGGCGAACGATCGTCACGGGCAGCCCGCGCTCCCGGGAGCGCTCGAGGAGCACGTCCTCCCCGCCGATCTTGTGCCGCGCGTAGTCGCCCCAGTAGAAGCTGCGCGGGGTCGTCTCGGAGTAGGGGATGGGCAGCGCGTGGTCATAGACGCGGCAGGTGGACACGAAGACGACGTGCGGGGAGCCGGGAAGGGCTTCCACTAGCGCGGTCACGTCCTCCGGCAGGGTCGGCGCGTAGGTGACGTCGAAGACGCCGTCCCATCGGCCGCCGCCGAGGCGCGCGCGCAGCCCCGCGTGGTCCTTCCGGTCGCCCGCGATCGCGGTGACGCCGGCGGGCAGCCGCTCCGGCTGCCGGCCGCGGTTGAAGACGGCGACCTCGTGGCCCCGCTCCTGGAGGGCCCGGAGCAGGTGCAGGCTGATGAACTCGGTACCGCCCATGACGAGCACGCGCATGACGGCGGTGATTCTATCAGAGCCAGCCGGAGCGCTTGAAGCGGTAGTAGAGGATACCGCAGAGGGTCGCCGTCACCGCCATCACCGCGGGGTAGCCCCAGCGCCACCGCAGCTCGGGCATGATCTCGAAGTTCATCCCGTAGATCCCCGCGATCATCGTCGGCACCGCAAACATGGCGGCCCAGGCCGTGATTCGCTTGGTGGCCTCGTTCTGAGCGATGGTGGTGAGCGAGAGATTGGCCTCGAGCGCGGTCCCGAGCAGCTCGCGGAGGCCGTCCACCTTCTCGTTGATCCGGAGCGCATGGTCGTACACGTCGCGAAAGTAGGGGCGGGCGTCGTCGGGGATCAGGTCGAGATCGGTCCGCATCAGGCGGTTGCAGATATCCACGAGCGGGGAGACGCCCCGCTTGATCTCGAGCAGATCGCGCTTGAGCGTGTAGATGCGCATGGTGGTGTCGCGGCTGATGCGCTCGTTGAAGATCTCGTCCTCGAGGGCGTCCAGGCTGTCCTCGAGCCCGTCCACGATCGGAAAGTACTGGTCCACCACGAAGTCCATGATGGCGTGGAGCACGAAGCCGGGCCCCTTGGAGAGCAAGTGCGGCTGCCCCTCGCAGCGCGCGCGCACGTCGGCGTAGGACAGGGAGGCCCCGTGGCGCACCGAGACCACGTAGCGGGAGCCCACGAAGAGGTGGGTCTCGCCGAAGGCGATCCGTCCCTGCCCGCGGTCGGGCTGCGCGGTGCGGAGCGCGATGAAGAGGGAGTCGCCGTAGCGCTCGAGCTTCGGCCGCTGGTGGGCCAGGTGGGCGTCCTCGATGGCCAGGTCGTGGAGCCCGAACTCGGCCTGCACTTCCTTCAGCAATCCCTCGTCCGGCTCGTAGAGGCCGATCCAGACGAAGCGGTCCTCCTGCTTGAGGACCTCGCTGATGTCCGCGAGCGCGACGTCCGCCACGCGGCGGCCCTCCGCGTAGGCGGCGCAGGCGACGACCTGACTAGTGTGGTGACCTGGGCTCATGAGAAGGGTAGCCTAGCCGCCGACGGTGACGGCGACGCAGGTGGTGGTCCGGGTGACGCCGTCGATGATGCCGATGGAGTCGGTGACGAGGCTGCCGATTGCGTCGAGGGTCTGGCCCTCCACGACCGCGATGAAGTCGTAGGGACCCGTGACCGCGTCCATCGCCGCGACGGTGGCGCGCGGGCTCTTGATCTTGGCGAGCGCCTTCTTCACGTTCTTGGTCTTGCCGGCCGCGGTCTCGATGAGGACGTAGGCTTTCATCGTGGTCTCCTTTGTCGGCCCAGGATCCGCCAGGCCGCGGCCGCGGCGACCAGGGCCACGCCCGTCGCCGCGAGCGGGCGGAAGCCGGTGCGGAAGAACGGGATCGCGAAGAAGGGCGAGCGTCGATCGGAGGGCCGGAGGCTCCCGTCCAGCAGCCCATCCACCACCGTCATCGCCTCGTCCATCAGCACACGGCTCGTGACGTGCGCGAAGGCCGGGTCGGCCAGCGCGGGATGCCCGACGTAGCCCGGGCCGCCGCCACGCACGGCGTAGTTCGGGCGGAGGCGCTCCACGAAGGAGTAGCGCGTCGCGGGGAGGCTCCGGTAGCCTTCGTCCACCAGGTCCGGGCGCAGCACGAGCATGATCGAAGTCTCCCACCACCCGCCGTGCGCGTCTTCCGAAAAAGCCGCCCGCTCCGGCGCGGACAGGGCCCGCCCGAGGCCGGCCTCGATCCGGGGCAGGAGACGGCCCCGGAGGAACTCCCAGGCGAGGTGGCCGGTGAACGAGGCCATCGTGACGCGGTGCCGCCGCGACACGATGGCCGCCGCCTCCTCCAGCGCGACCAGGTGCCCCGGCCCCCCGTGGCCGTTCGACACCAGGATGTGGCGGAATCCGGCGCGGCCGAGCGCCGAGCCGTAGTCCACCACCACGTCGCGCACCGCCCGCTGGCGGACGGGCACCGTGCCCACCGAGTCGAACGTGAAGGAGCCCAGGTGGAGCGTGGGCGCCAGCACCACCGACCAGCCCGGCCGG
>DATFGS010000807.1:0-5053 GCA_035249225.1 Candidatus Methylomirabilota bacterium
GGAGCTCGCGGTGGTGATGATCTCCGGCCACGGCACCATCGAGACCGCGGTCAAGGCGACCAAGCTCGGCGCCTACGACTTCATCGAGAAGCCGCTCTCGCTCGAGAAGACGCTGCTGACCGCGACGCGGGCCCTCGAGCACACCCGGCTCGAGCGCGAGAACCGCAATCTGCGCGCCCAGCTCGAGCGGGGCCAGGAGATCGTCGGCAAGAGCCCGCTCATCGAGCACCTGCGCCAGCAGATCGCGGTGGCGGCGCCCTCCAGCGGCCGGGTGCTCATCCAGGGCGAGAACGGCTCCGGCAAGGAGCTGGTGGCCCGCGCGGTGCACGCGCTGTCCGCGCGGCGCGAGGGCCCCTTCGTCGAGGTCAACTGCGCGGCGATCCCCGAGGAGCTCATCGAGTCCGAGCTGTTCGGGCACGAGCGCGGCGCCTTCACCGGGGCGGTGGCGCGGCGGCGCGGCAAGTTCGAGCTCGCCGACCAGGGCACCCTCTTCCTCGACGAGATCGGGGACATGAGCCTCAAGACCCAGGCCAAGGTGCTGCGGGCGCTCGAGGAGCAGGCCTTCGAGCGGGTGGGGGGCAAGGACACCCTGCGGGTGGACGTGCGGGTGCTGGCCGCCTCCAACCAGAACCTGCCCGAGCGGATCGCGGCGGGCGCGTTTCGCGAGGATCTCTACTACCGCTTGAACGTCATCCCGATCGAGGTGCCGCCGCTGCGGCAGCGCAAGGAAGACCTGCCCCTGCTGGTGGCCCACTTCATCACGCTCTTCTCGGCGGAGAACGGCAAGCGGCCCAAGACCATCTCGGTCGAGGCCCTCGCCTACTTCCTGTCGTACGACTGGCCGGGCAACGTGCGCGAGCTGCGCAACATGGTCGAGCGACTCGTGATCATGAGCCCGCGCGACGTGATCGGCCCCGAGAACCTCCCGCCCCCGCTCCGCCCGCGCGACGCGGAGCCCGCCGGCGACGACGGCCTGCGCGAGCGCACGCTCAAGGAGGCGCGCGAGGCCTTCGAGCGCGCCTTCATCCTGAGCGAGCTGCGGGCCAACGAGTGGAACATGACCCGCACCGCCGAGCGCCTCGGCATCGAGCGCAGCCACCTGTACCGAAAGTTGAAGGCGTACGGGATCTCTGCCCCGAAGTAGCGCGCCGCTCGATCTGCTGCTGCGCGACTGCCGGCGGCCGGATGGGCGGGTGGCCGACATCGGCTGCCGCGCCGGCCGCATCGTCGAGATCGGGGCGCGGGCCGGGGGCGCGGCGGGCCGCGAGATCGCGTGCGAGGGCCGGGCGGTGACCGCGGGCCTGGTCGATGCCCACATTCACCTCGACAAGGCCCTGCTCGGCGCGCGGGCGCCGAGCCGCGAGGGCACCGTGACCGAGGCGATCCGGGTCACCGGCGCGGCCAAGCGCGGCTTCACCCGCGAGGACATCGCGGACCGCGCCCGGCGCGTGCTCGACATGGCGGTGCGCCAGGGCACCACCGCGATGCGCAGCCACGTGGAGGTGGATCCGATCGTCGGCCTCATGGGCTTCGAGGCGATCCTGCCGCTCCGGCGCGAGTACGCCCCCGCGATCGACCTGCAGCTCTGCGCGTTCGCCCAGGAGGGCATCGTCGGGATGCCGGGCACCGAGGCGCTGCTGCGCGAGGCCCTCCGCATGGGCGCGGACCTGGTCGGCGGAGTTCCCTACAACGACACCGACGCGCGCCGGCACATCGCGATCGTGTTCGACCTCGCCGCCGAGTTCGGCGTGGACGCGGACTTCCACGCCGACTTCTTCGACGAGCCCCAGCATCTCCACGCGCTCCACATCGCGGAGGAGACGATCCGGCGCGGCTGGCAGGGCCGGGTCGCGCTCGGCCACATGAGCGAGACCGCCGCGCTGCCCCCCGACGAGCAGGAGCGGGTGGCCCGCGTCCTGTCGCAGGCGGGCGTCGCGGTCATCGTGCTGCCCGCGACCGATCTCTACCTGATGGGACGCAAGGACGTGCGCGCGGTGCGCCGGGGCATCGCGCCGGTCAAGCGGCTGCTCGCGGCGGGCGTGACGGTGGCCGCCGCGACCAACAACGTGCGCAACGCCTTCACCCCGCTCGGCACCGCGGGGCTCCCGCTGATGGGCTACCTGCTGGGCGTCGCCGCGCACATGGGCGCCGACCCGGAGCTGCGCCAGGTGCTCGACATGCTGACCGGGCATCCCGCGCGCATCCTCCGGCTCCCCCACCACGGGCTCGCGGTCGGCGACCGGGCGGACCTGGTGGTCTGGGAGGCCGAGCGCGTCGAGGACGTCGTCGCGGCGCTGGCTCCGTGCCGGCTGGTGGTCAAGGGCGGGCGGGTGTCCGTCGAGCACGCCCGGTCGGTGACGGAGCCGTGGCGCTCCTTGACCCTCGCCCCGGGAAGGACTACGGTGCCCTAGTCCCGGGTCGGGTGGGAACGAGGGCTCTCGACATGCAGTGTCTCCAGTGTCACGCGGACAACCAGCCACAATCGAAGTACTGCGCCGAGTGCGGCGTGGCGCTCGCTCCGTCCTGCCGCCGATGCGCCAGCCCGCTGCCCCCGACCGCCCGCTTCTGTCCCGAGTGCGCGGAGCCCACCGGGGCGCGGCCCGCCGAGGACTCCCACTTCGGCCCGCCCAACGCCTACACGCCGCGGCACCTCGCCGAGCGCATGCTGAGCGTCCGCGAGTCGCTGGAGGGCGAGCGCAAGCAAGTCACGGTGCTGTTCGCCGATCTCAAGAGCTCGCTCGAGCTGCTCGCCGCGCGCGACCCGGAGGAGGCGCGCCAGATCCTGGATCCGGTTCTCGAGTCGATGATGGAGGCGGTCCATCACTACGAGGGCACCGTCAACCAGGTGATGGGCGACGGGATCATGGCGCTGTTCGGGGCGCCGCTCGCGCTCGAGAACCACGCGACCAACGCCTGCTACGCGGCGCTGCGCATGCAGGAGTCGGTGCGTCGGCTGGTGGCGCGGCCCGCGGTGCCGATCCAGATCCGGGTCGGGATCAACTCGGGCGAGGTCGTCGTCCGGGCCATCGGCAGCGACCTGCGCATGGACTACAGCGCGGTCGGGCAGACCACGCACCTCGCCCATCGAATGGAGCAGCTCGCCTGGCCGGGCACCACGTTCCTCACCCGCGAGACCCTGCAGCTCGTCCAGGGCCACGTCTCGGTGCGGCCGGCGGGCCCGCTGGCGGTGAAGGGCCTGTCGACGCCCCTCGAGGTCTTCGAGCTCGTCGGCCCGGGACAGGCCCGGTCGCGGTTACAGGTTTCGGCCCTGCGCGGGCTCACCCGCTTCGTGGGGCGGGAGGGCGAGCTGGCGATGCTGCGGCGTGCCGCCGAGCGGGCGGACACCGCCCACGGCCAGGTCCTCTCCGTCATCGGCGAGCCGGGCATCGGCAAGTCGCGCCTCGTGCACGAGTTCGTCCACGGCCACCTGCCGCCCACCTGGCGCGTGCTCGAGGCGGCCACCGCCTCCTACGGGCGCTCCACGCCGTACCTGCCGATCGTCACCCTCCTCCGCGACTACTTCCAGATCGAGGAAGGCGACGACGAGGGCAAGGTCTTCGAGAAGGTCAGCTCCCGGCTGCTCGCCTTCGAGGATCCGCTGGCCGCGGGGATCCCGGTCGTGCTCTCCCTCCTGGACGCGCCCACCACCGACGAGGCGTGGGAGGCCCTCGACCCGGTCCAGCGCCGGCGGCGCATCCTCGACTTCCTCCGGCGGCTCATCATGCGGGAGAGCCAGCTCCAGCCGGTCTGCCTCGTCGTCGAGGACCTGCACTGGATCGACTCGGAGACCCATTCGCTGCTCGACCGGCTGATCGACAGCCTGCCCACCGCCCGCATCCTGTGCCTGATGAGCGCGCGGCCGGAGTTCGAGCACGCCTGGGGGAACAAGAGCTACTACACCCAGATCTCGCTCGATCCCCTGACCCCGGGGCTCGCGCGCGCGTTCCTCGACGGCCTGCTGGGCGGCGCCGGCGATCTCGCGCCGCTCAAGGCGCACCTGATCCAGCGCACCGAGGGCAACCCCTTCTTCCTCGAGGAGAGCGTCTGGCACCTGGTCGAGGCGGGCGCCCTCGCGGGCGAGCGCGGCGGCTACCGGCTGGCGCGACCGGTGCGCGAGGCCCAGATCCCGGCGACCGTCCATGCGGTGCTCGCCGCCCGCATGGACCGGCTCCCCCTGAACGAGCGCCGGCTGCTCCAGGCGGCGGCGGTCATCGGCAAGGACATCCCGCTCGCACTGCTGGCCGCGATCAGCGACCTCGATGAGGAGCCGCTCCGGCAGGGCCTCCGGAGCCTGCAGGCCGCCGAGCTGCTCTACGAGGTCACCCTGTTTCCCTCGCCCGAGTACACGTTCAAGCACGCGCTCACCCTCGAGGTGGCCGCGGCCAGCCTCCTGCGCGAGCGGCGGCGCGTCCTCGACGTCCGTATCGTGGAGGCCCTCGAGCGCCCCGGGGAGCGCACCGCCGACCAGCTCGACCGCCTCGCCCGCCACGCGGTCCGGGGCGAGCTCTGGACCAAGGCGCTCGACTACTGCCGCCAGGCCGGGGCCCGCGCGTTCGCGCGCTCGGCGCACCGGGCCGCGGTCGAGTGGTTCGAGCAGGCCCTGGCCGCGCTCCAGCACCTGCCGCAGACGCCGGAGAGCGCGGCCGCCGCCGTCGACCTCCGGCTCGATCTGCGCTACTCGCTGAGCCCGCTCGGCGAGTTCTCGGAGATGCAGCGCCACCTCCAAGAAGCGGAGCGGCTCGCGACCGCGGCGGGCGACCGCCGGCGGCTCGGCCTGGTGTCCGCGTTCCTCACCAACTTCCACACCGTGATGCTGGACCTCGATCTCGCCACCGAATACGGCCGGCGCGCGGTGGCCATCGGCGACGAGATCGGCGACCTGCCGGTCCAGGTGCTGGGCAACACCTTCCTCGGGATCGCGCGGTTCGGGCTGGGCGACTACGGCCAGGCGACGGAGCTGGCGCGCCGCAACGTGGGCCGGCTCGAGGGCGATCTCGCGCGGGAGCGCTTCGGCATGGCCATGTTGCCGGCCGTCTACTCGCGCACCGTGCTC
>DATFGS010000808.1:0-3733 GCA_035249225.1 Candidatus Methylomirabilota bacterium
GACCCTGTTCACGCGGGACGCCCACGGGCTCTACCGCCAGCACGGCTTCCGCGACGCGCGCCACCCGGACCGGCTCATGGAGCGGCGCACCGAGCGCCCCTATGCCCTGAGCGAGGCCGGCCACTCCCACGAAGAGAGGACCGCATGAGCACCGATCTGACGGCAGTCATGAAGGTGGCGGACCGGCCGCCCGTGGTCATGGTGGAGGGCCACGGCTCCTGGCTCCAGGACGAGGAGGGCAAGGCCTACCTCGACTTCGTGCAGGGCTGGGCGGTGAACTGCCTCGGGCACTCCCCGTCCGTGATGACCGAGGCGATCGCCTTCCAGGCCGGGCGGCTGATCAACTGCAGCCCCGCCTACTACAACGCGGAGATGGCGCGGCTGGCGCGCCTGCTCGCCGATCGCTCCGGACTCGCCCAGGTCTTCTTCTGTAACAGCGGCGCGGAGGCCAACGAGGGCGCGATCAAGCTCGCGCGCAAGTGGGGCGCGCGCCACCGCGACGGCGCCCACGAGATCATCACGATGGATCACGGCTTCCACGGCCGCACGCTCGCCACCATGGCCGCCTCCGGAAAACCCGCGTGGGAGGCGCTCTTCGAGCCCAAGGTCAGCGGCTTCACCAAGGTGCCCCTCGGCGATCTGGACGCGGTGAAGCGCGCCATCACTCCGCGCACGGTGGCGGTCATGCTCGAGCCCATCCAGGGCGAGGCCGGCGTCTACCCGGCGGGGGACGACTTCATCCGCGGGCTCCGCGCGGTCACCAAGGAGGCCGGCCTGCTTCTGATCCTCGACGAGATCCAGACCGGCGTCGGCCGGACCGGGCGCTTCTTCGCCTTCGAGCACACCGGGATCACGCCCGACATCCTGACCCTGGGCAAGGGGCTGGGCGGCGGCGTGCCCCTCGCGGCCCTCGTGGCCGCCGAGGAGGCTTGCTGCTTCGAATACGGCGACCAGGGCGGCACCTTCAACGGCTCCCCGCTGATGACCGCCATCGGCAGCGCGGTCGTCGAAACGGTGGGGCGCCCCGCGTTCCTGGCCGACGTGGTGGCCGCGGGCGAGTACCTGGCCGATCGGCTGCGCGAGCTCTCCGCGGTCCTCGGACACGGCGAGGTGCGCGGGCGCGGCCTCCTGCTCGCCCTCGAGCTCAAGGGCAAGGACGCGGCCAAGGTCGCCCGCACCGCGATGGACCGCGGCCTCCTGATCAACGCGCCGCGGCCGGACACGCTGCGCTTCATGCCGGCGTTGAACGTCACGCGCGAGGAGATCGACCAGATGCTCTTCCTGCTCTCGGCGGTGCTCCGCGAGAGCTAGCCTGCCGGCGGGACCGGGGCGGCGGTGGAGGAGCCGCCCCCGGCCCCGCCTACCCGCCCATGAACTGCCCCAGCAGCGTGATGCGCTCCTCACCGATCAGCGGGGTGTCCAGCTCGTAGGTGACGCCGAGGACCTCGTCGTTGACCAGGACCTCGATGTGGGAGCCGAGCTCGGAGTGGTCGGGGCTCCACAGCGCGGCGTCGAGCTCGGGGAAGCGCTGGGTGAAGCGGCGGAGGACCGTGCGGGGCGTGTCCCCTCGCCCGATCGACTCGTCGAACAGCTTGCTGCCCGTGCCGTCACCGCCGGCGTGCTTGGTCACCCAGGTGGTGACTTCTATATGCGCTCGTGACGGTGTATCCGCTCGGCTCGCCTTCGACTGCGCCTCGCCAGGCAACTGCGGCAGTCTCCCGTCTACTTCCGGTAGAGGTCTTTGGCGAGCCAGCCGAGATCGAGCGCGTGGAGGAGCTCTTTCTTGGGTTTGCCGGTCTTGCGGTCGTAGTTGACCGTCTCGTACCAGACCTCGAGCATGCGGTCCCACTGCTTGCGGACGTCGTGCTCCTTGGCGGGGCCGTCCACCGGCTGCGAGCCGTAGCGGGCGGAGGGGTACTCGACGTCGGGGCCGATGCCGCAGCGGAGGTTGAAGGCGCGCAGGATCGCGGCGGTGCGGTTGCCGAAGCGCACCGCGTCCTTCAGACGAAAGTCCCAGCCGGTCGCGGCCGACAGCGCACTGGCCAGGTTGGCCATCCGGGTGCGGAAGGTGAACGAGCAGCCGCCCAGGGAGTCCTCGAAGTGGCGCCGGCCCCGGATCATGCCGACCAGCTTGGCCACCTGCTCGCCGTCGAAGGGATTGATGCGGCCGGGGGCGCCCACCTCGGTCTGGAACGTGGGGTTGGCACTCTCCATGGTCCCGTTGGACGACGTGCACGTGTCGAGCATCTCCTCCCACCGGCCCCGGTGATCGTGGCCGCGCGGCGAGGCGCCCTTCATGGTGTAGATCGCGCACTCGGCCGCCTTGCCGCCGATCTTCTCGGAGGCGCGCTTGACCCCCTCGGCCAGGACGTCGCCGAAGCCCTGTCGGTGGCTGATCATCTGGAGCAGCCGGTTGGCGCCCTCGACGTCGCCCCAGGCGAGGCGGAAACCCACCTGCTTCTCGGTGAGGTACCCCTTCTCCATGCACTCCATCACCCAGCCGCAGACCCAGCCGAACTCGTTGACATCGACGCAGGCCCGGTCGATCTGCGTGTTCAGCCAGGAGACCGGGACCTTGTCGGTCAAGCCGATCGTCCAGCCCGCGCCCGACCAGCCCTCGTACTCGGGCTCGTCGACGCGGTCACCCGCGTGCGGGCCGCTCGGGATCACCTGGATGTGGCAGTGACGCATGCCGCAGGCGTTGCACTGATGCCCGCGGTGGTCGAAGCCCTCACGGAGCTTCCGGCCCTCCCACTCCTTCATGTCCACGTCGCCGGTGAGATTGGTCGTGTAGTTCTTGATCGGCAGCGCCCCGAGCTTCGAGAGGTTCACCACGCCCGGGAGCGTGCCCAGGTTGTAGAGCGTGGACGTCGACGGGTCCGTCTTGAGGTCGTGCGCGATGTCGTCGGCGACCTGGATGAGCCCGCGGGCGTCGTGGGCGGCCAGCGCCTTGGTGCCGCGCACGATGCACACCGCCTTGATCTTCTTCTTGCCCATCACCGCCCCGCAGCCGTTCTTGGAGGCCACGTGCCCGTAGTCGCCGTGGATGGCCGCGAAGCGAACGAGGTTCTCGCCCGCGGGACCGATCGCGTAGACCGAGAGCCGGTGGCCGGCGAGCCCGTGTTCGGCCTCGAGCGCCTGCTGGGTCTCCCACGTGTCCTTGCCGGCGAGGTGGGCCGCGTCGCGCACCTCCACCACGTCGTCGTTGATGTAGAGGTACGAGAGCTTCTTGGCCTGCCCCTGCATCACGATGGCGTCGTAGCCCGAGTACTTGAGCGCGGCGCCGAAGAAGCCGTTGGCCTGCGTGGACGTGGCCCCGCCGGTGAGCGCGCCGCGCGTGACCACGGTGAGCCCGCCCGTCCCCCACACCGGCAGGCCGGCGAGCGGACCGGTCGCCATGATGAGGCGGTTGTCCGGATGATCCCACTGCACCTTCGGGCCCACCTCGTCGTAGAGGATCTTGGCGCCGAGCCCGATGCCGCCCACGTACTCGCGCCGGTCGGCCTCGCTCCAGGCCTCGGTCCAGGTCTTGCCGGTGGAGAGGTTCACGCGCAGGAGCTTGCCGGCGTAGGCGTAGATCGGCGGCGCCGCAGGCTTGGCGGCGGCACGGGTCGTGGTCGCGGTCGGGCTCATAGGGCCACCGTTTGGGGGAGCTGGGGTGATTGAGACGGCCGGCCCAGGATGGTCTGGGGCAGCAGCCGCGAGGTCGTGTGCAGCGCGATGAACGCAGGCT
>DATFGS010000809.1:0-2984 GCA_035249225.1 Candidatus Methylomirabilota bacterium
CGGGCGGGCAACGCCCGCTCCTGCCGCCCGACGTGCCGCAGCACTTCGTGCCCGCGCGCGGCGGCGCGCCCGCGGGGGAGAGCCTCTTCTACGGCCCGATGCTAGTGGGCGCGGCCCAGGTCCGCGTCGCCGACACCCGGAGCGGCGTGGACGTGAGCCGCGACCTCCTCTACCTGACCGCGATCACCGACGACGCGGTGCCGGTGGACTGGACGCGGGCCGAGGAGGCCGGCTTCACCACGTCGGACCTGACCCCCGCCGCGGAGGGCGAGGCGGGCTTCGCGGACCTGCCCGCCCCGGCCTCGAAGAAGAAGAGCTACGACGGCTGGACCAAGGACTTCGCGTCGTGGCTGCTGCAGTCGCAAAAGACCGAGCTGCTGCGAAGCCCGTCGCTCAAGGTGGTGTCGAAGCCCGGGGAGTCGGAGCGCGATTTCCGGGTTCGTCTCCAGGAATCGACGCGCCAGGACCGGGACAAGGCGAGCGACGCGCTCCGCCAGAAGTACGCGCCCAAGCAGGCCGCGCTGCAGGAGCGCCGCCGTCGCGCCGAGCAGGCGGTGGCCCGCGAGAGCGAGCAGGCCAAGCAGCAGGGCCTCCAGACCGCGATCTCGGTGGGCGCCACCATCCTGGGCGCCTTCCTCGGGCGCAAGTCCGTCAATGTCAGCACGATCGGGCGGGCCACCACCGCGGCGCGCGGCGCGGGTCGCGTTCTGAAGGAGACGCAGGACGTGGGCCGCGCCAAGGAGACGGTGGCCGCGGTGGACGAGGCGATCGCCGCGCTGGACGCCCAGTTCAAGGCGGAGGCGGACGCCCTCGGCGCGCGCACCGATCCGCTGACCGAGCCGCTCGAGAACATCTCGCTCAAGCCGACGCGCCAGAACATCACGGTGCGGCTGGTCGCGCTGGCCTGGGCGCCCGGCTGGCGCGACGCGGCCGGCGCGATCACCCCGGCCTGGAAGTAGGCCATGGGAGCCCGAACCGGCGCGCAGTTCCTCGAGAAGCTCCGCAAGACTCGGCGCGCGGTCTGGCTCGGCGACGGGCGGGTGGACGACGTCACCGCCCATCCCGCTCTCGCGGGGGCTGCCCGGACGCTGGCCGGCGTCTTCGACCGCCAGCACCAGTATCCGGAGGAGTGCCTGATCCCCGACCCGGAGAGCGGCGAGCCGATCGGCATCGGCCACATGATTCCCCGCTCGGTCGACGATCTGAAGCGCCGCAACCGGGGGCTGGCGCGGATCTCCGAGGCGACGGTCGGCCTGATGGGGCGCACGCCCGACTACATGAACGTCAAGTTCGCCTGCTTCGCGGCCCGGCACGCGATCTGGGCGGGTCCCGATCACGCCAACGACGAGGGCGCGGAAAACATCGTCCGCTTCCAGCGCCACCTGGCCCGCGACGATGTCTCCCTGACCCACACCATCATCCACCCGACCATCGACCGGGCGACCGATGTCCGGCTCGTCGGCAACCCCGTCGCCCTGCAGAAGGTCGGGGACACGGCCACCGGCATCGTGGTGCGCGGCGCGCGCATCCTCGCCACCCTGGCGCCCTTCGCCGACGAGATCGCGGTCTACCCGGGCCTGCCCATTCCCGTCGACGCCACCGCCTCCGCGCTGGCGTTCGCCATCCCGGTCGACACGCCGGGCTTGATCTTCCTGTGCCGGGACAGCGCCGCCGCGCCGGCCGAGGATCTCTTCGATCGGCCGCTCTCCTCCCGGTTCGACGAGCAGGACGCGTTCGTGATCTTCGACGACGTCGAGGTGCCCCGTGAGCGCCTCTTCCTGGACGGCCGCACGGACATCTACAACGCGATCCGCACCACCGGCATCGTCGAGAACCTCACGAACCAGAGCACGCTCCGCGCGCAGACCAAGCTCGAGTTCGCCTACGGGCTGGCCACCCGCATGGCCGAGGCCCTCAACGACCAGAGCCCCGCGACCCTCGAGATGCTCGGCGAGCTGCTCGCGTACGTCGAGGTCACCCGCAGCGCGGTCCTGCTCTCCGCCGAGCACGGCCGCCACGTGGGCGACGGGGTGTGGTTCCCGGACCCGCGCCCGCTGGTCCCGATGCGCTCGCTCCTGGCCACGTGGTTCCCGCGCGTGGCCGAGATCATCGCCCTGATCGGCAGCCACAACCTGCTGGCCGCCCCGAGCCGCAGGCAGCTCGACGACCCCGCGCTGCGCCCGCTGCTCGACGAGTTCCTCCACGGCGCCAACGGCATGGACGCCGAGCAGCGGGCCGCCCTCTTCCGCACCGCGTGGGACTTCGTGGGCTCGGGCCTCGGAGCGCGGAACCTGCTCTACGAGCGCTTCTACCTCACCTCCGCGGCCCGCAATCGCGTCAACGCGCACACCTCCAATCCCGACCGCGGCCGCGCCCTGGCCCTCGTCGAGTCCATCCTGGCGGCGAGCGCGAAGGGCGAGCACCTGGCGGGCTAGCGAGGCCGCGCGTATGAACCGGCGCACGTTCCTGACCACGATCGCGGGCGGCCTCCTCGTCGCACCGCTGGCCATCTGGCTGCTCGGCGTGCCGGGCGTGGCCGTCGCCGATCCCCAGGAAGCCTGGGCCGCACTCGTGAAGGGCGGTCACGTCGCACTGATCCGCCATGGCAATGCGCCGCCCGGCTACGGCGGCGACCCGCCCGGGTTCAAGATCGATGATTGTGCGACCCAGCGAAATCTGGATGACAAGGGACGGGCGCAAGGCAGGACGCTCGGCGAGGCCTTCCGTCGACACGGCGTGCGCGCGGACAAGATCCTCTCCTCACCCTGGTGCCGGTGCCTGGAGACGGCTCGGCTGATGGCGCTGGGTCCAGTCGACAGCACATTGGCCGTGGCCGCGTCTGCCCGGAGCCCCGAGCGGCTCGCCGCGATGAGGCAGATCCTGGCCGACTGGCGTGGACCGGGCACGCTCGTGGTGGTGACGCACGCGCTGACGGTTCAAGCCCTGGTCGGCATCATGCCGGGCCAGGCCGAGACCGTGGTGGT
>DATFGS010000810.1:0-10237 GCA_035249225.1 Candidatus Methylomirabilota bacterium
CCACCGCGCGGCTCCTGGAGCTGGACCAGGCGAAGACCGAGTTCCTCTCGGTGGTCTCGCACGAGCTGCGCACGCCGCTGACCGCGCTGCAGGGGTTCAGCGAGCTGCTGCTCCGCTCCACGCTGTCCCCCGAGCGCGCCCAGCGCTGCCTCGTCTATCTCCACACCGAGGCGTGCACGCTCGGCCGCATCGTCGGGGAGATGCTGGACCTCTCCCGGATCGAGGCCGGGCGCCCGCTCGAGCTGAAGCCGGAGCTCGTCGATCTCGCCGCCTTGATCGAGCGCAACCTCGAGATCTTCGCGGCCGAGCACCGCGAGCACCGCTTCCGCTGGACCGCGAGCGCCCCGGACGTGGCGCTGCGGGCGGATCCCGACGCGCTGGACCGGATGCTCAAGAACCTGCTCTCCAACGCGGTCAAGTACTCGCCGCGCGGCGGGCAGGTCTGCGTCTCGGCGTGCCCGGCCGAGGATCAGCCGGGGATGATCGAGCTGGCCGTCGAGGACGACGGCGTCGGCATCCCGGCGGATCAGCTCCCCCGGATCTTCGACAAGTACGTCCGCGTCCCCCATCCGGAGACCGCGGCCACGCGCGGGCTGGGCCTCGGGCTGAGCCTTGTCCGGGCGCTGGCCGAGGCGCACGGCGGGCGCGTCGAGGTCGACAGCCTGCCCGGAAAAGGGTCCCGATTTCGCCTGCTTCTGCCGGAGGCCGACCGAGACTTTTGATCTATTTTCCGTATAGTTGTTGACACTTCCGACCCGGGCCGTGTACCCTGTCTCTCCGGGCATGGCGCGACGGGACGAAGTAGCCGGGCGGATGGCGGAGGCCGTGGTGAAACGGCTGGTCGGGCGCAAGCTCGCCGACGTCCGGGACGAGGCGCGGGCGCGCGAGGTGGTCCGGCGGATCCTGGCCGAGAACTTCCAGGCCGAGGAGAAGATCGACGCCGACGCGCGCGCGCTCCTGATGGACAACGCCAAGCTGATCCGCGACTCCGCCTCCGACTACAAGCGCCTCTTCTCGCTCGTCAAGACCAAGCTCGCCAAGGAGCGGGGGTTCACGCTGTGACGCGGATGAGCCGCGAGCGCATGTTCGCGCTGGCCGACCGCATCGTGGCGGACCTGACCGCGACCGAGAGCGTCATGATCAAGGGCGACGACGAGAAGGCGCACGGCCAGCTCCGCACCGAGGTGTTCCGGGTGCTGGAGGACGAGTCGAAGCTCGAGGAGTCGATCGACCAGGAAGTGCGCCGCGCGCTCAGCACCTACTCGCGGCCGGCGCCGGAGGGCAGCTCGGAGTGGGAGCTCCTCTACCAGAAGACCCGCGACGAAGTCTACCGGCGCCGGTTCCGGCTATGAAGCGCGTGGTCGTCGGCCTGAGCGGCGCCTCCGGCGCGATCTACGGGATCCGCTTCCTGGAGCTGCTACGGGGGATTCCGGATGTCGAGTCCCATCTCGTCATCTCGGACGCGGGGCGGCGCACCATCGTAGAGGAGACCGACTACTCGGTCGCCGACGTCGAGGCGCTGGCCACCCGCCGCTACCGCAACCGGGACATCGGCGCCGCGCTCGCGTCCGGCTCGTTCAAGACGGACGGCATGGTCATCGTGCCGTGCAGCATCAAGACCGCGGCCGGGGTGGCCCACTGCGTGTCCGACACCCTGATGTCCCGCGCGGCCGACGTGACCCTCAAGGAGGGCCGGTCGCTCATCCTGGTGGTGCGCGAGAGCCCGCTGCACCTCGGCCACCTCCGCGTGCTCACCGCGCTGGCCGAGATGGGCGCGGTCGTCCTGCCCCCGATGCCCGCGTTCTACAACCGGCCCAAGCAGATCGACGACCTCGTCGTCCACACGCTGGCCCGGGTGCTCGACCGGCTCGGTCTGCCGCATTCGCTGGCGCCGGAGTGGCAGGGCGCGCCCCCGCGTGTGCCGGGGCCGCCCCGCCCGTGACCCCGCCCGGCACGCCCCCCGAGCCGGTCCCCGTAGCGCTCGATCTCTCCATCGTGGTGCCGGTGTACAACGAGGAGGAAAATCTCCCGCTGCTCTGGCCCGAGATCCACGAGGTGCTCGAGCCGACCGGATTGCGCTACGAGGTCATCTTCGTGGACGACGGCAGTCGCGATCGCAGCGCCGAGATCGTTCGCGCGTTCCGCGAGCGGGACGCGCGCGTGCGGCTCCTGCGGCTGAAGGCGAATGCGGGGGAGACCGCGGCCACCGACGCGGGCCTGAAGGCGGTGCGCGGCCGGCACGTCGTGGTCATGGACGCCGATCTGCAGAACGACCCGCACGACATTCCCGCGATGCTCGCCCAGCTCGACCGGTGGGACGCGGTGACCGGCTGGCGGGTGAACCGGGCCGCGGGGGATTCGTGGGTGCGGCGCCTGTCGTCGCGCATCGCCAACCGGGTGCGCAACCGCCTGAGCGACGAGACGATCCAGGACAGCGGGTGCACCTTCCGGGCGTTCCGCCGCGAGTGCCTGCGCGATCTCGTGCTCTACAAGGGCTTCCACCGGTTCATCCCGACGCTGCTGAAGATGCGCGGCTTCCGGGTGCTCGAGGTGCCGGTCAATCACCGGCCGCGCCGGTTCGGCCAGTCCAAGTACGGCATCGGTAACCGCGCGTTCCGCGCCTTCGTGGATCTCCTGGTGGTGCGCTGGATGAAGGACCGCCTCCTGCGCTACGAGATCGTCGAGGACCTGGGCGGCGAGCCGGGAGGGGTCCGGTGAACGTGCTCCTGGTCGGGCTCGGGCGCTGGGGCGAGAAGCACCTGCGCGTGCTCGGCGAGCTGGGCGTGGAGCTGTGGGTGGCCGACGTCTCGGCGGAGCGGCGCGCCTTCGCGGTCAAGGCGGGCGTGGCGGCGGTCCGCGCCGTCGACGACTTCCGCCGGGCGCTGCCGCACGTGGACGCGGTGGACATCGTGACGCCGGCCGACAACCACCTCGAGCTGGCGGGGGCGTGCCTGCGCGCGGGCCGCGACTGCTTCATCGAGAAGCCGCTCACCCTGACGGTGGACGAGGGCCGCCGGCTCGCCGCGCTCGTGGCCGAGACGGGCCGCGTGCTGCAGGTGGGCCACATCTTCCGCTTCCACCCCGTGACGACGGTGCTGCGCGAGCGGCTCGCGTCCGGCGCGGTGGGCCGGGTGCGCTACTGCACCGGTCGCTTCGCCGGCTTCAAGCGCCCGCGCACCGACGTGGGGGTGACGCAGACCGACGCCATCCACTACTTCGATCTGTTCGCCTACCTGCTCGGGCGCCCGGCCACCGCGGTGACCGCCACCCTGCGCGACCACCTGGGTCGGGGGCTCGACGACTGCTCGTTCGCCACGGTGGACTACGGCGACGTTCCCGCCTTCGTGGAGGCCGGCTACTTCGCCCCGGGGACCTATCGCGACTGCGTGATCGTGGGCGAGCAGGGGACGCTCGCCGCCGACTTCGGCTCCTCCGAGGTGCGCGTGCTGGCGAATCGCCACGTGGAGACTCCGTCGGGCTGGCAGGCGCCGGAGGGCGCGGTGGAGAGCCTGAAGGCCTCGGGTCCGGAGCCGCTCCGCCACGAGCTCGAGCTGTTCCTGGACGCGGTGACCCGCCGGGGCCGTCCCGCGGTGGACGTGCAGGCGGGCCTCGACGCGCTCCGCACGGTGGAGGCGGCGCAGCGCTCCTCCGCGCTCGGCCGACGCGTCACGCTCGCCGAGCTGGCATAGTCCCGCCGTACACTCGAGATGATGAGGACGAGTAGTCGGGCGGGGTTTCTACTGGTGCCGAAGGGGGGACTCGAACCCCCACACCCTTGCGGGCACATGACCCTGAATCATGCGCGTCTGCCAATTCCGCCACTTCGGCTCGGGCAAGGCCTCCATCTTACGGACCGCGAGGGTGAAGTCAAGGGCCACGCGGCCTTGCGGGGCTGAGCGCTCGATGGCGGACGAGACCGACGAGAAGGTCGTCTCCACCAACCGGAAGGCCTTCCACGACTACTCGATTCTCGAGCGGTACGAGGCGGGCCTCGTCCTGCGGGGGACCGAAGTCAAGTCGCTCCGGGAGGCGCAGGTCAACTTCAAGGACAGCTACGCGACGATCGACAACGACGAGGCGTGGCTGGTCGGCTGCTACATCAGCCCGTATCACCACGGCACCGACGCCAATCACGATCCGGAGCGGCGCCGGAAGCTGCTGCTGCACAAGCGGGAGATCGCGCGGCTGCTCGGGAAGATCGCCGAGCGTGGGTTGACCCTCATCCCACTTCGTCTATACTTCAAGGCAGGGCGCGTGAAGGTCGAGCTGGGTCTGGCCCGCGGCAAGAAGCTCCACGACAAGCGCGCGTCCCTCCGCGAGCGCGAAAGCCGGCGGGAGATGGAGAAGGAATCACGCGCCCGATCCCGGGCGTAATTGGGGGCGACTGGTTTCGACGGGGATCAGTGACGCACAGGTGGCATCACGAGGTGCTCTCTCCTCGTAAAACTGGGGGCACGGTTATAGCTGCCGACAACCAGCTAGCTCTGGCGGCCTAACACCCGTCAGCGTCCTCCGAATCGGGTGACCAGGGTTCGGGTCAGGACGTCATATTCTGGTGACTGGCTCCAAACCCTGCTCCGGGGTGCGGGGCGAGAACTACAGGAGCTGGCTGATCGGTGACCCGGCCGGTTGGGGGGCCGAGAGGCGAGACGCACGAGATAACCGGCTAATGATGTAGATGCCTGTTGCCGAGGGTTTCCGGACGTGGGTTCGATGCCCACCGCCTCCACCAATTCAGTAGCAAGCCGCCCGCCGGGCCGATACGAGGCCCGGCGGGCGGTCCCGTTTCAGCTCCCGGTCACTCCCGGTGGCAACCCATACAGGCGAAGGTGGAGCGCACCATGAGGGTGCCCGCGTCCGGCCCCGGCTCGGTCCGGCGGAACGCCTCCACGTTCTTGGCCGCGTCGCGGATGCGCGCTTCCAGCACCGCCCGGTAGGGCCAGGCCGGGTACTCGCGCGCGAGCCGGGCGTTGGCGTACATCTTCACCGCGACGTCGGGCTGGCCCGCCTTCACCAGCATATCGCCGAAATTGAGGAAGAACCCCTCGAAGTTGTGCGGGGCGATCCAGGAGTTCCAGCACACGCGCCGCGGCCCCTCCTTCGTCTCGAGCGCCATGTACTTCGCGTAGTCCGGGTTCGCTCGATCGACCTTCTCGCCGGTGCACACGTCGAGATTCAGCCACTGCTGCTCGAGGCCTTCGCGGTAGCGCTCGGAGCCGACCGGGAGGCCGGAGGCGGTGTAGCCGGCCGTGAAGTAGTTGAACTCCGGCCACGCGCGGACCGCATCCTTCATCGCGTAGAAGCCCTGCCGGACCATCTTCTCGTCCTTGTGGATGGTGCCCTCGGCCATCAGCAGGCCGGCGTAGAAACCCAGGTACCGCGCCTCGCCCGGATCGAGCCGCACCGCCTCCTCGAAGTACTTGCGCCCCAGCACTGCGTCGTCCGTGATGTCGGGGCGGCGGGCGCTCTGCCGGGCCCGCTCGCCGAGCCGCCAGATGTGCAGCCAGCCGACGTGGGCGGCGGTGACCGCGTCGCGCGGGTTCTCGAGATAGGCGGCCTTGAGCGCGGTCAGCGCGTCCGGGATGCGGTCGTATTCGCCGGCGTGGAGCGTCGTCCAGAAGAGCTTGTCCGCCTCCACCGCGGCGGCGGTCCGCGTCGCGGTCGGCGTCTTGGCCGGCGCCGTCCAGACCGCCACGCGGCCGCAGCCCGCCGCGGCCACGACCAGCGCCAGGGCCGCGCCGAGCAGCGGTCCGCGGAGCACTCGTTGTCGGATCATGGTACCCTCCCGCGCGGGGTTCCGGAATTCCGGCCCGCAATCACACCGCACATTAACGCTGTTAAGTGATGCCTGTCAAGCGCCGCCGTAGGAAGCCGTCGCCCCGCCGCGCCAGGTCCGGCGCGGCCGGCGGGAGCCTGCGCGACACGCTGGTGGACGCGGCGGTGGCCCTCATCGCCCGCAAAGGCCCGCAGGGCTTCAGCCTGCGGGAGGTGGCCCGTCGCGCGCGGGTGTCGGAGGCCGCGCCCTACTGGCACTTCGCGGATCGCGAGGCGCTGCTGGCCGCGGTGGCCGAGCGCGGCTTCGAGGAGATGGCCAAGGGGATGATGGAGATCTGGGCGCGGGAGACGGAGCCGGCGGAGCGCTTCCGGGCGCTCGGCATCGGCTATGTGCGCTTCGCCCTCGCGCACCCCTCGTACCTGCGGGTGATGTTCGGCTCCGAGGTGCCGGACAAGGCGGAGCATCCGGCGCTCGCGGCGGCGGGCGATCGCACGTTCGCCCTGCTCGTCCAGGCGATCGAGGAATGCCAGGCGGTCGGTCGAGTACGCGGCGGCGACCCGCGGGAGCTCGCGGTGGCGGCCTGGTCCATCGTCCACGGCCTCGCCGCGCTGCTCGTGGACGGCAAGCTGAAGGCCCACGCGGCCACGCATCCGGAGGCGGAGCGTCTGGCGCGCACGATCACGGATCTCTTCATGCAAGGCCTGACCCCGCGCGCATGACCGTCCGGCTGCTCGTCTCCGCGCTGCTCGCGCTGCTCGCGCTCGCGTCCGCGCCGCCGGCCTCCGCGGAGAAGGAATGGGCGGTGACCCTGCTGGGCGGGCAGTACTCCGGGAGCAAGCTCCTCGAGCTCGGCGCCAAGCTGGACTTCAAGGACTCGTACACCGCGGCGCTCGCGGTCTCCTACCAGTTCGTGGACTGGGGCCCGCACATTCGCTGGGAGCTGGAAGCGCAGATGCTCAAGCACTTCGGCGAGCAGGAGCACGTGGAGTTCGCGTCCACCATCAACGCGCGCTGGATCACGTTCCCGTGGAAGCGCTACCTCGAGACCTCGGTGGCGATCGGCGGGGGACTGTCGGTGACGAGCGAGGTGCCGGTGCTCGAGAAGCGCGACCCGAACAACAGCGACGCCGCGACCCTGCTCCACTACCTGCTGATCGAGGCCGCGATCGGGCTGCCCGGCTCGAACTGGGGCCTGGTGGGCCGCGTCCACCACCGGTCGGGGATCTTCGGCCTCTTCTCCCACAGCGGCTCCAACGTGCTGTCGGCCGGCCTCCGCTACCGCTTCTAGCCCCGCGCCCGCTGGATCGCCTGCCAGACGCGATCGCTGCTCGCGGGCATGTCGAGCTGACGCACCCCGAGCGGGGCCAGCGCGTCCATCACCGCGTTGATGACCGCGGGCAGCGCGCCGACGGTGCCGGCCTCGCCCGCGCCTTTGGCGCCGAGCGGATTGAGCTTGGTGGGCACCGGGTGACTCTCGATGACCATGTCGCAGAAAGTATCGGCCCGCGGCATCGCGTACTCCATGAAGGACGCGGTCAGGAGCTGGCCGGAGCCGGGCTCGTAGACGACTTGCTCCATGAGCGCCTGGCCGACGCCCTGGGCGACCCCCCCGTGGATCTGGCCCTTCAGCGTGAGCGGGTTGATGACGGTGCCCACGTCGTCCGCGATCCCGTAGCGCGCGAGAGTGACGTCGCCGGTCTCCGGATCCACCTCGACCTCGCACACGTGGCAGCCGTTGGGCCACGTGGCCTGCTTGGGCGAGAAGGTGCCCGTCTCGTAGAAGCCGGGCTCGAGCCCGGGCGGGAGCTGCGCGGGCTGGAAGGCGGCGCGCGCCACCTCCTTCAAGGAGAGCGCCCGGTCCGTGCCCACCACCGAGAACTTCCCGTCGCCGAAGCCGACGTCCGCCTCGGCGGCCTCCAGCAGCCGCGCCGCGATCTTCCGGCCCTTGGCGATCACCTTGTCCGCCGCCATCCACAGCGCGGTGCCCCCGATCACGGTCGAGCGCGACCCCATCGAGCCCATGCCGAAGCCCACGCGGTCGGTATCGCCATCGATGTAGCGCACGTCTCGCGGATCGAGGCCGAGCCGCTCGTGCAGGACCTGCTTGAAGGTGGTCTCGTGGCCCTGGCCCTGGTTCTTGGTGCCCATGAAGACGGTGGCGCTGCCGCTCGGCGAGAAGCGGATCTCCGCGAACTCGGGCTGCGGGCCCGCCGCCTGCTCGATGGCGTTGACCACCGCGAGCCCGCGCAGTCGGCCCCGCGCCTTCGACGCCTCACGCCGCGCCGCGAAGCCGGCGACGTCGGCGAGCCGGAGCGCGGCGTCCATGGACTTCTCGAACTCGCCGCAGTCGTAGGTGACGCCGAGCGCGGTCTTGTACGGCATCGCGGCGGCCGGGATCAGGTTCGCGCGCCGCAGCGCGAGGCGATCCAGGCCGAGCTCCCGCGCCGCGTCGTCGATGAGCCGCTCGATGACGTAGGTGGCCTCGGGCCGGCCCGCGCCGCGGTAGGGCGCGGTGGAGTTGGTGTTGGTCAGCATGCAGCGGACCTCGACGTGCGCGGCCGGGAACGTGTAGACGCCGACGAGGGTCGCCACGTTGCTGAAGGTGGCGAGCAGGTTGCGGTCGGACGAGACGTAGGCGCCCACATTGGCGAAGGTGCGCACCCGCAGGGCGAGGAAGCGCCCCTGGGCGTCCAGCGCGAGCTCCGCGTCGGTCACGTTGTCGCGCGCGTGCTCGTCGGCGGGGATCGCCTCCCGCCGCTCGCAGAGCCACTTCACCGGCCGGCTCAGCCGGCGCGCCGCCCACAGCACCAGGCGGTGCTCGACGTACTGCCAGCCCTTGGTCCCGAAGGCGCCGCCCACGTCCCCCGCGATCACCCGGATCTGGTGCTCCGGAATCTTGAAGATGTTGGTCGCGAGGGCGTTGCGCACCCGGTGCGGGTACTGCACGTCGGCGTGGAGGGTGTAGCGATCCTCGCCCGGGTCGTAGACGCCGAGAGCCCCGCGCGCTTCCATGAACTGCGCGTGCACGCGGGTGATCACGTAGCGGCGTCGGACCACGTGGTGGGCGCGCGCGAAGGCCGCGTCGGTGGCCGCCGCGTCGCCCGCGGGGTAGAGATTGGAAACATTGTCCGGACACTCGTCCCAGACTGCGGGGGCCCCCGCCTCGGCGACCGCGGCGGTGTCGGTCACCGCGGGGAGCGGCTCGTAGTCGACCCGCACGAGCTCGGCCGCGTCCTCGGCCTGCGCGCGGGTCTCCGCCACCACCATCGCCACCGCGTCACCCACGTGACGCGCGCGGTCGAGGGCGAGCCCGCGGTGGGGCGGCGCGAACATCGGCGAGCCGTCGGGCCGGGCGCGCTTGAGGGTCATCTTCATGGTGCCGAGCCCGTCGCGCGCCACGTCGGCGCCGGTGTAGACGGCGAGCACGCCCGGGGCCCGGAGGGCGAGGGCACTGTCGATCGCGCCGATGCGCGCGTGGGCGTGGGGGGAGCGCACCAGCACCGCGTGGACCTGGCCGGGGAGGTTGACGTCGGCGTGAAAGCGCCCTTCGCCCCGCAGGAGCCGGACGTCCTCGAAGCGCTTGATGGATTGCCCGACGCCGAACTCACCCATGCCGGAGGCGAAGCCTACCACAAATTGATCCTTCGCCGCCCCCTCGCTCCATTGCTAGAATGACTTCGCTCTGCCCCATTCGATCATGACGCGACGACTCACGACGCGCGCCTGGCTGGTCCTGACGCTGGTGGTCTGCTTCGCCGGCTCGGCCCCCGCCGCCCGCCCGGAGTCTCTGGAGGTGCGTGACCGCGGCGCCAGCCGTGGGCTCCTCACCATCACGGTCATGGACGACGGCAGCGCCTACATCGCCCCCGACCACCTGGCCGCGCTCCTCAAGGGCGCCTGGGCGGTGAAGGGGGACCGCGGGACCTTGACCGTCGGCACCCGCGCGGCCGAGTTCACACGCGGCCAGACGCGCGCCACCGTGGACGGCCAGGTCGTCGCGCTCGACCTCCCGCCGCGGGTCAGCGGGCGGGAGTGGCTCGTCTCGCGCGATTTCCTGGGCAAGGGCCTTCCGCGACTGGCGCCGGGGGTCTCCCTCGCATTGCCGACCGAGGCGCGGAAGCCGGCGTCCAAGACGGTGCAGGCCACGGTGCCGCTGGAGGAGCTGCGCTACCGCTCCTATCCCTCCTTCACGCGCATCGTCATCGAGACCGGGGCGCGGCTCGCCTACGCGGTGGTCACCAGCGACGAGGAGGTGCGGGTGCGGCTGCCCGGCCTGTCCCTCGCGCGCGCCCGCGTCGAGGAGATCGGCGACGGCCTCGTGCAGGAGGTCCGCCTCGAGCCGGCGGGCGACATCGCGGTGCTGCGCGTGGTGCTCCAGGGCACCGCGGGGGAGGTGAAGCACACCGTGCTGCAGGACCCGTACCGGCTCGTGCTCGACATCCACCGGCCCAAGGAGAGCGG
>DATFGS010000811.1:0-1069 GCA_035249225.1 Candidatus Methylomirabilota bacterium
GAGCATCATCGACCTCTCCACCGGCGATCAACCGATCTTCAACGAGGACCGGTTGAGCATCATCGACCTCTCCACCGGCGATCAACCGATCTTCAACGAGGACCGCTCCAAGGTCGTGGTGTTCAACGGCGAGATCTACAACTTCAAATCGGTGCGGGCCACGCTCATGGAGCGCGGCCATCGCTTCGCCACCGCGTCGGACACCGAGGCGATCGTCCACGCCTGGGAGGAGTACGGCGAGGGTTGCGTGAGCCGGCTCCGCGGGATGTTCGGCCTGGCGCTCTGGGACCTCCGGGAGCGCCGGCTGTTGCTCGCGCGCGACCGGGTCGGCAAGAAGCCGCTCTACTACGTCCACGACGGGGATCGCCTGCTTTTCGGCTCCGAGCTCAAAGCCGTGCTCTGCGATCCCTCGGTGAAGCGGGTGGTCAGCGCCGAGGCCCTCGACGACTACCTCACCTTCGGGGCGGTGCCCGCTCCACGGACCGTCTACACGGACATCCAGCAGCTCCCGCCCGCGCACTACCTGGTATGGGAGAACGGCCGGGTGCGGACCGAGGAGTACTGGAACCCCACTTACCGCTCGGGGCCGCCGCGCAGCGAGGCGGCGTGGCTCGAGCAGTTCGACGCGATCTTCTCGGAGGCGGTCAGGCTGCGGATGATCGCGGACGTGCCCCTGGGGGCTTTCCTGTCGGGGGGCGTGGACTCGAGCGCGGTGGTGGCCGCGATGGCCGCCGAGTCGCCGCGGCCGGTGGTCACCACCACGATCAGCTTGGCGGACGACGCGTTCAACGAGGCCCCGCACGCGCGTGCGGTGGCCCAGTCCCTCGGCACCGATCACAGCGAGCTCGTGGTGGATCCGCACGCGGTGGACATCCTGCCCAGGCTCGCGTGGCACCTGGACGAGCCGTTCGCCGACTCCTCGGCGGTGCCGAGCTACTACGTGGCGCGCGCGGCCCGTCAGCGGGTGACGGTGGCCCTGTCCGGAGACGGCGGGGACGAGGTCTTCGCGGGCTACGAGTGGCGCTACGGCCTGAACCTGCTGGAGGCGCGGGTGCGGGGCATTATCCCT
>DATFGS010000812.1:0-4923 GCA_035249225.1 Candidatus Methylomirabilota bacterium
GAGCCCGGACTAGCTGATAAATCACAACTTCTGGTACAGTCGGACCCCCCCGGCGATGACGCGCGCTGGCATGGCGGTTGCGATGACTATGCCTCGGAGAATGCCCGAGGTTTCGGGCACCTCCATACGCGGCGCTCGGCGTGGACTCGCTCCCCAGCCTCTTGTTTCTTGCTACGGGCGCACTTCACCGAGTGTCTTGAGACGACCACAATTATGGGGCCCCCCTGGGGGTGCCCGAGGAGGATTGGGACCGTGAAGGTCGATACCAGGTTGCGCGCCATTCGGCGCACGCAGCCCGCCGGTTCCCGCGCCCGGCTCGAAGTTCGCGGGAAGTTCTTCTTCGCTGGAGATGAAAAGGTTCCGCTCCGGGGGGTCACCTACGGGCCGTTTGGCCAGGATGCGGATGGCTATCAGTTCCCTCCCCCGGAAGTCGTCGATCGGGATCTTGCCCTGATGGTGGAACTGGGGGCCAACTGCTTCCGGCTCTTCACCCCTCCGCCGCGCTGGCTGCTCGACATGGCCGCTCAGCGGAAGCTCTGGGTGCTGGTCGGGATCCCGTGGGCGGAGCACATCTGCTTCCTGGACTCGGAGGAGATCTCGGACTCCGTCCGGCGCGCGGTCGCGGACGTGGTGGACGCCTGCCGGGACCACCCGGCGGTCGGGGCCTTCGTGGTCGGCAACGAGATCCCGTCGGACATCGTCCGCTGGTATGGGCCCCAGCGGATCAGCGGGTTCCTCCGCGAGCTGGTCGGCCTGATCAAGCGGCTCGAGCCCACCGCGCTGGTCGGCTACGCCAACTACCCGTCCACCGAGTATCTCGAGACCGACTTCACCGATTTCCTCGCCTTCAACGTCTACCTGCACTCGGAGCCGGAGTTCCGGAAGTATCTCTCGCGGCTGCACACGCTGGCGGGCGACCGGCCGCTGGTGCTCACCGAGTTCGGGATCGACTCCATCCGCGAGGGCGAGCTCGTCCAGGCCTCGACGCTGTCGTGGCAGGTGCACACCGCGCTCGAGATGGGCGCGGCGGGCACCGTGGTCTTCTCGTTCACCGACGAGTGGCACACCGGCGGCTGCGACATCGCGAACTGGGCCTTCGGGCTCGTGGGCCGCGAGCGGCGCAAGAAGCCGGCCTTCCACGCGGTGCAGCGCTGGTACTCGACGCCGGGGCTCCCCGCCCTGTCCGAGTACCCGAAGGTCTCGGTGGTCGTCTGCGCCTACAACGCGGAGCCGACCATGGAGGCCTGTCTCGAATCGCTGCGCAACCTCCGCTATCCCGCCTTCGAGGTCGTGGTGGTGGACGACGGGTCCACGGACCGCACCGGCGCCATCGCGGACAGCTTCGAGGGCTTCCACGTCATCCACCAGGTGAACAAGGGGCTGAGCGCCGCACGTAACGTGGGCATCGCGGCCTCCCTCGGCGAGATCGTCGCCTTCACCGACTCGGACTGCGTGGTGGACCCGGACTGGCTGCACTACCTGGTCGCCACGTTCCTGCAGACCGGGCTCCCCGCGGTGGGCGGGCCCAACCTGCCGCCCCCGGAAGACTCGATGGTGGCCGCCTGCGTGGCCGCCTCCCCCGGCGGCCCGCTCGAGGTGCTGCTCGACGACGTGGAGGCCGAGCACATCCCGGGCTGCAACATGGCCTTCCGCCGCGAGGTGCTCGACGAGATCGGCGGCTTCGACCCGATCTACCGCTCGGCGGGTGACGACGTGGACGTGTGCTGGCGGCTTCAAGATCTCGGCTACCGGATCGGCTTCAGCCCGGCCGCCATGGTCTGGCACTTCCGCCGCAACACCATGAAGGCCTACATCGGCCAGCAGAAGGGCTACGGCAAGGCGGAGGCGCTGCTCTACTTCCGCCATCCCCAGCGCTTCAACGCGCTCGGCTACTCGCGCTGGCGCGGGCGGATCTACGGCGGCATCTCCGCCCTCTTCTCCCTGCGCCGGCCCATCATCTACGGCGGCGTCTTCGGCCGCGGCCTCTTCCAGACCCTCTACCAGCCACCTTCCACCGTGCTCTCTCACCTGCCGTTCACGCTCGAGTGGAACCTGGTCGGGGCGCTGCTCCTGGCCTACGGGGCCGTCCACGCCGGCTGGGCGTGGCTGGGCGCGGCGCCGATCGCGCTGTCGTTCACCTGCTGCCTCTGGGCCGCGATGCGCGCGCGGGTGGACCCGATGGCGGACGGCACGCGGGGGCGCCTGCTCATCGCGGTCCTGACCTACTTCGGACCGCTCCTGCGCTCGCTCGAGCGCTACCGCTGGTGGGTGCGCGGACTCACCGCGGCCGAGCCCTCGGACTCCGAGTGGCCCATGCAGGCGCTCCCCTGGTCGTGGTGGAAGCGCGCGTTCTCGGCCTCGTTCTGGACCGAGGACGGGCTCGAGAAGGAGACGATCCTGCACGGCCTCGTGGACGCGCTGGCGCGGCGGAAGTACTTCGTGCTGGTGGACCAGGGCTGGAGCCACTGGGATCTCGAGGCGCACGGCGGGGTGTGGACGCGCGGCCGGATCAAGGTGTGCACCGAGAACCACGGCGGCGAGCGTCGCGTCCTGCGGGTGAAGTGCGCCCTCCGGATCTCGCGCCTGGCCCGCGGGGTGCTCGCGGGCGCGGCGGCGATGGCGGGTGTCGGCCTGACGCTCGGTCTGCCCTTCCTGGCCGCGGCGGGGGTGGCCGTGGGCCTCGGGACGGGCGCGGGGCTGGTCCGCGAGGCGGTCGGGCTCGGACGCACGCTCTACGACGCACTCCAGGGCGTGGCGCGGCGCGCGCGGCTGCACTACGCGCCGCCGCTCGACGTGCGCGACGTCACGGGGAAGTGAGCGGCCTCACCGGTCGCGTCTCCGGCTACATCTGGCCTCACCGGGGCCGCATGCTCTCGGCGCTGGCCCAGGTGTGCCTGATCAGCGCGCTCGAGCTGCTCAAGCCCTGGCCGCTCAAGCTGATCATCGACTCGGTCCTGGGCGACGCGCCCCTGCCCTGGGGCTTCGCCCCCGACGATCTCGGCACCGGCGCGCTCCTGCTGGCCGCCTGCGCGGCCCTCGTGGTCATCTACGCGGCGCTCGGCGCGGCCAACGTGCTCGCCAACGTCACCACCATCCGCATCGGCCAGCGCATGGTGCGGGACCTGCGCAGCGATCTCTACGCCCACCTGCACCGGCTCTCGATGGCCTTCCACAGCCGGGCCCAGGGGGGCGACCTGCTCTACCGGGTGACCGCGGACACCTTCGCGCTGCAGGCGCTCACCATGAACTGCCTCTTCCCGGCGGTCAGCGCGCTCATCCTGCTGATCGGGATGTCGGTCGTCATGGTGCAGCTCGACGCGGAGCTCACCCTGCTCGCGCTCGGCGTCTGCCCCATCCTGCTGCTCGCGATCGGCCGGCTGAACCGCCAGATCAGCGCGGCGGCGGGGGAGATGCGGGAGCGCGAGAGCGAGGTGTTCGGCGTGGTGCAGCGGGCGATGGGGGCGATGCGGGTCATCCAGGCGTTCACCCGCGAGGACGACGAGCACCGTCGCTTCATGACCGCGAGCGAGCGGAGCCTCGCGGCCGGGCTCCGGCTCTACACCCTGCAGACCTTCTACTCGGGCGTGGTCAACCTGGTCATCGCCCTCGGCACCGCCGCGGTGGTGTGGGTGGGGGCCCGTCACGTGCTCGACAGCACCCTCACGGTGGGCAGCCTGGTCGTGTTCATCAGCTACCTGGCCGCGCTCTACGGACCGATCAACAACATGTTCCAGGTCTACGGCCTGGCCCAGAGCGCGCGGGTCGGGGTGCGTCGGGTCCTCGACGTGCTCGACGTGGAGCGCGACCTGCCCGACGGCGACCGGAGCTTCCCCCTCGGGGGCGCGCGCGGTGAGGTGATCTGGGAGGACGTCGATTTCCAGTACGCGACCGGGGGGCCGCTCATCCACGGCGTGAGCCTGCGGGTCGCGCCCGGGCAGCGCGTCGCGGTGGTCGGGCCGACTGGCGCGGGCAAGTCCACCCTGCTGAGCCTCCTGCCCCGCTTCTACGATCCGACGCGCGGCCGCGTGCTCGTGGACGGCCGGGACGTGCGCGACTACCGCCTCGCGTCGCTGCGCCGGCAGATCGCGATGGTCCTCCAGCCGCCCCTGCTCTTCCCGGTGAGCCTGCGCGAGAACATCGCCTTCGGCCGGCCCGACGCCAAGATGGACGAGATCGTCGCGGCGGCCAAGGCGGCCCGCATCCACGAGATGATCGCGCGGCTGCCGCGGGGGTACGATACGAGCGTGGCCGAGCACGGCGTGACGCTCTCCGAAGGCGAGAAGCAGCGCCTGACGATCGCCCGGGCCATCCTGCGCGACTCGCCCATCCTGATCCTGGACGAGCCGACCTCGGCGCTCGACCCCGAGACGGAGGCCCTCGTGATGGTGGCGCTGGAACGCCTGCAGGCCGGCCGCACCACCTTCATCATCGCGCATCGCCTCTCCACGGTGCGGACCGCCGACCCGATCGTGGTGATCAAGGACGGCCGATCGTCGAGCAGGGGACGCTCGCCGAGCTGGTGAGGCGCAAGGGGGCATTCGCGGCGATGTACGGGGGCCCGGAGTCGAGCCGGCAGGAGGACCCGCTTGCCCTCCCGTAAGCGTCTGGTGGTACTGCACCTGGCCGGCCGATATCCGCTCGGGGGCATCGGCTGGCAGGCGGTGCACTACGTGCTCGGGCTCGCCCGGCTCGGCCACGACGTCTACTACGTGGAGGACTCGGAGGCGCATCCCTACGATCCGCGCGTCAAGAGCGTGGTGGCCGACTCGCGCTATAGCGTGGCCTTCCTGGCGGACGTGATGGCGCGCTTCGGCCTGGCCGACCGCTGGGCCTACGTGGACGGGGTGACCGGGGTCTGCCACGGGCGCTCCCGGGAGCGGCTCCGGGACCTCTCCCGGGAGGCGGACGGCCTCCTGAACGTGT
>DATFGS010000813.1:0-22222 GCA_035249225.1 Candidatus Methylomirabilota bacterium
CAGGATGTATTTCCACGACGCCTCGACCGAGGCCTTCGTCACGTGGAGCGGGATGAGCATGGCCGACGTGATCGTGGTCGCCTCGACCGCGATCCACATGAAGCCCACGTTGTTCGAGGTCACCGCGAACAGCATGGCGAAAGCGCACAGGTTGGCGAAGATGCGGAACCGCCGGGCCTCGGCGTCGGTGTAGCCGTCGTCCCGGCTCATCCCCGGCCCGAGCCACGCGGCGAGCGCCGCCACCACGCTCACACAGAACGCGAGGAGGGTCGAGAGCGCGTCGGCGCGCAAGAACTCCCCGGGCCCGGAGGTCAGCACCCGGCCGGCGAGCAGCTGGCTCCACAGGACCAGCGCTGCGCCGAGCGAAGAAAGCGACAGCAGCGCGTTCACCCAGCCGACGAAGCGCCGGTAGGGCCTCACCCCCAACGCGAGCAGCGCCCCGACGAGGGGCGGACCGAGCAGCATGACGAAGGTAGTCACGATCCCTCAGTGCCGGAGGCGGTTCAACTGTTCCACGTCGATGCTCTCGAAGGTCTCGTGGATCTGGTAGATGAAGATCTGCATGACGAGGAAGCCCATGAGGACGTCCAGGAACACCCCGAGCTCGACGATCAAGGGGATCCCGTAGGTCCCCAGGACCGCAAGCAGGGCGAGGCCGTTTTCCAGCATCAGGAAGCCCACGACCTGGGTCAGCGCCTTCTTCCGGCTGATCACCACGAACAGGCTCACGAGGACCAGCCCCATCGCCAGCGGCATGCCCGCCCGCGTCGGCAGCTGGCTCAGCGCCACCAGGGGCCGGGTGATGGCGTAGCCGAACAGCACGAGGAGGCCGGACACCACCAGCGACGTCGCAGTGTTCACGTACGGCTCCAGCTCTCGCTCGGCCGTGAACCGACGCGCCATCCTCCTCAGGAGCCGGGGGATCACCAGCCCCTTGAGCAAGAGCAGGCCGGCCGCGACCCAGTACAACTCGTGGTCGTTCCCGAAGTAGGCCACGACCACCGTCACCCCGGCCAGGACGATGGACTGCCAGGCGAAGGCGCCGATGTAAGCGGTGATGCCCCGCCGCCAGAGCAGGATGAGCCCGAAGAGCAGCACCAGGCTCGAGCCGAGAACAGAGAGCTGGGAGAAGACACCGTCCATGGCCTACCTCAAGAGGAACGAGGACGTGACCGCGAGTAGCGCGAGCACAAAGGAGACGCTCAGCAGCTCGGGCACCCGGAAGAGGCGGAGCTTCGCGATACGCGTCTCGAGCACCGCGACCACCCCCGCCAGCATCACGAGCTTGACGAGCAGGCTCAGGACCGCCACCGCAAGCGTCGCCGGGGTCAGGACCACCGACACGCCCCAGGGGATGAAGAGGTTGCCGAGCAGCGAGAAGAAGACCAGCAGCTTCAGCGCCGCCGCCCACTCGATGAGAGCGAGGTACCGCCCGGAGTACTCGAGGATCATCGCCTCGTGGATCATCGTGAGCTCGAGGTGCGTCGCCGGGTTGTCGATCGGCAGCCGCCCGGTCTCGGCAAGCGTCACCACGAACAGGGCGCCGAACGCGAGCAAGTGGCCGGGGCTCACCGCGGTCGCGGGGTCGGCCATGGTCCGCGCCACGATCTGGCCGAGGTTGGTGGAGCCCGCGCTGAGGGCCAGGGCGAAGATGGCGAGGGCCACGGTGGGCTCGGCCAGGGCCGCCACCGTCATCTCGCGGCTAGCCCCCATCCCGCCGAACGGCGAGCCGGGATCGAGCCCGGCCAGCGAGAGGAAGAAGGTCCCGAGGAGGAGCAGGTAGACGACGACCAGCAGGTCGCCGATCCCGTCGAACGGCAGCGGCACCGCGAGGATCGGGACGAGGAAGGTGACCGCCACCGTGCTCGCGAAGACGACGAAGGGCGCGACCCGGAACAGCCAGGACGCGTTGCTCGAGACGACGACCTCCTTCTGGAAGAGCTTGGCCAGCTCCCAGTACGGCTGCCAGACGGGGGCGCCTCGACGATTCTGCAGGCGGGCCTTCAGCCAGCGAACCAGCCCGACCAGACCCGGCGCGAGCAGGAGCGCCAGCGCCGCCTGCGCGATCTCGAGCGCGTAGCCGACCATCCCCACGTTCACCTCCACCACCGGGCCGCGGTCAGCAGGATCAGGAACGCCAGCGTCAAGTAGAAGAGGTAGAGGTGGAGCGACCCTCCCTGGAGCCGGCGAACCCACGACGCGGCGCCGTGAAGCCCCTGCAGCGGCCAGTCGTAGAGGAGGCGCTCGATCCAGGGGTGGATCTCGCTCCGGTACTCGATCGACTGCACGAAGTACTTCGAGTCCGGGTGGAAGTCGATGGACAGGTCCCGGGTCGGCCGGTACAGCTCCGCGAAGACGCGCCGCAGCGGCTCCGCGAAGGCGGTCGCGGTGTACTCCATCCGGGGCGTCTGTCCGATGCGGCCGCAGCCCCACGTGTCACCCACCCGCAACCGTCGATCGGCGCCCAGCATCCGGAGCACGAAGGGAACGAGGGCTACTCCCAGCACGAGCCCGAGAGCCAGGAGCGGGGGCGACATCTGACCCGACGTACCCGGCACCTGAAGCGGCAGGGCCAGCGTGAACTCCATCGCGGCGGGGGCGACGCCTCCCAGCCCCGCGAGGCTCGCCCCGAGGAGGGGGACGACCGCGACGGGCGCCAGCCCCAGCGCCACGCACGCCACCGCCAGCGTCGCCATGCCCGCCTGCATGGACCGCGGCGCCTCGTGCGCCTGCTCGGCGCGGGGGGAGCGCGGGATGGCGAGGAAGGTGATCCCGAAGGCCTTCACGAAGCACGCGGCGGCAAGGCCGCTGGTGAGCGCGAGCATGGCTACCGCGATCGGCATGACGACCGCGACCTCCGGCTGCGGGATCGCCGAGCCGCCGAGCAGCGCCTGGAACACCAGCCATTCGGAGGCGAACCCGTTGAGCGGGGGCAGCGCCGAGATCGCGCACGAGCCCAGCAGGAAGAAGAACGCGGTGCGGGGCATTCGCTTGATCAGTCCGCCCATCTCCTCCATGTTGCGGGTGCCCACCGCGTGCAGCACCGAGCCCGCGCCGAGGAATAGCAACCCCTTGAAGCAGGCGTGGTTGATCGTGTGATACATCCCGGCCACGATCCCGAGCGTGGCCAGGGTCGGCAGCCCGAAGCTCTGGAACATCAGGCCCGCCCCGATCCCGATGAAGATGATCCCGATGTTCTCCACCGAGTGATAGGCGAGCAACCGCTTGAGGTCGTGCTCCATCAGCGCGTAGAGCACGCCGAGCAGCGCCGAGACGGTGCCCACGCCCAGGACGAGGCCGCCCCACCAGGGCGGCCCGCCCACCAGCAGGTCGATGGTGACCCGCAGGAGCCCGTACACTCCCATCTTGATCACGACCCCGGACATCAGGGCCGAGACGTGGCTCGGGGCGACCGGATGCGCCATGGGCAGCCACACGTGCAGCGGAGCGATGCCCGCCTTGGTGCCGAAGCCGAGGAGCGCCAGCGTGAACGCGGCGTCGCGGGTACCGGGGGTAAGGGACGCCGATCGCATTCCCGCGAAGGAGGTGCTCAGATCCCCGGCCGACAGCAGGAGAAACATCGCCAGGAGGGCGACGAAGCCGGCGTGCGTGACCGCGATGTACCAGTGCGCGGCCCGGACCGTACCCGGGCGGTCGTGCTCGGTCAGCACCATGGCGTAGGCCGAGAGCGACATGGCTTCCCAGGACATGAGAAAGGTCAAGGCGTTGTCCGCCATGACCTGGACGCTCAGCGACAGCAACAGGACGTTCAGCATCGCGCCCAGCAGCCGCAGGGAGTAGCGCCCCTCGTACGCGGCCGAGTAGCCGAAGCCGTACACGGTGACCGCGGCGCCGACCACCCCGACGAGGATGAGGAAGAACGCGCTCAGGCCGTCGACGCGGAGAGCGAACTCGGTCAGCGGCAGGAACGACGTGGCCACCGTCGGCACGATCCCGGTGCCCAGACAGACCGCGCCGAGTCCCACGCCGGCCAGGGCTCCCGCGAGGCCGAAGCCGGCCACGAGCCCGCGCCCGAGCGCGCCCCGGGCGACGAGCGCCGCCGCGACCCCGATCGGATAGGCGGCGAGGAGGATCATGACCAAGAAGTCGGCGAGCGTCATCACATCTGCCGCACGAGCAGCAGGGCCAGAAGCCCTACCAGGGCGACCACGAGGTAGGCCAGGTAGGCATGGGCCGAGCCGGACTGAATCGCCCGGGTCTGGATGCCCCACCGCCGGATCCGGGCGACGAGCGGCGCATAGAGGTAGCGCTCGAACCACGGGACGATCTCGCTCCGGTACTCAATCGACTGCACGAAGTACTTCGAATCGGGATGGAAGTCGATCGAGAGGTCCTGGGTCGGTCGGTACAGCTCGGCGAAGACGCGGCGCAAGGGCTCGGCAAAAGCGGTCGACGTGTACTCCATCCGCGGCGTCTGGACTACTCGCCCGCAGCCCCACGTCTCGCTGACCCGGAGCCGGCGGCGCGGCGCGAGGACCCGGATCGCCAGCCAGGCCCCGCCGATGGTGAGCGCCAGGCCGACGGCCACCAGGATCGGGGACATGCGGGCGAACCCCCCCGGCATGAGGAGCGCGAGTCCGGAACCGAACGGCACCGGGGGCATCGGCAGCCTCGCGGGAGTCGCCAGGGCGGCGACCAGCGCCGGCAGTATCACGACGGCGGCCAGCCCGAAACCCGCGGACCCCGCGGCCAGGATTCCCATGCCGACCCGCATCGAGAGAGGGGCCTCGTGCACGTGCTCGGCGGCCGACGAGCGCGGGATCGCGAGAAACGTGATGCCGAAGGCCTTGACAAACCCCGCGGCGGCGAGCCCTCCGGTGAGCGCGAGGACCCCGACGGCCAGCGTCATGAGCGGAGCCACCAGGGGCACCGGACTCCCGATACCGGGAAGCAGCGATTGGAACAGGAGCCATTCGCTGACGAAGCCGCTCAGCGGGGGCAGTCCGGCGATGGCCAGGGAGCCCGTCAGGAAGCAGGCGGCCGTCCAGGGCATGCCGCGGATCAAGCCGCCGAGCCGGTTCATGTCGCGAGTGCGCGTGGCGTGGAGGACGGATCCGGCGCCGAGAAAAAGCAGGCCCTTGAACGCGGCGTGGTTCAGGGCATGGTAGAGCGCAGCCGCGAGCGCGAGAAGGCCCGCCGAGGTGACCCCGAGGCTCAAGAAGAGGAAGCCGGTGCCGAGGCCGATGAAGATCAGGCCGATGTTCTCGACGCTCGAGTAGGCGAGGAGCCGCTTGAGGTCGTTCTCCATGAGCGCGTAGAGCACGCCGATCACCGCCGAGAGTGCCCCGAGACCGATCAGCAGTGCTCCCCACCACGCGGGGCCGCCACCCAGCAGGTCCAGGCCGACGCGGAGGAGGCCGTACACGCCGACCTTGATCATGACTCCCGACATCAGGGCGGAGACGTGGCTCGGCGCGGCCGGATGGGCGCGCGGAAGCCAGACGTGGAGCGGAATGATCCCCGCCTTGGAGCCGAACCCGAGGAGCGCGAGGAGGAACACCGCGTTGCGGGTCGCCGGCGACAGCGCGGACGCCGCCGCGCGCAGGTCGCCGAAGGCGGTCGTCGCCGCACCGGTCCCGAGAAGCAGGAAGGCCGCGAGCACGAGAGCCAATCCGGCATGGGTCATGGCCAGGTACCACCCGCCAGCCTGGACGGTGTCGGGTTCGTCCGTCTCGGTCAGGACGAGGAAGTACGAAGTCAGGGACATGCCTTCCCACATCAGGAGGAAGGTCAGCACGTTGCCCGCGCAGGGGACCAGGCTCATAGTGAGGAGGAACAGATTGAGCATCGCGCCCAGAAGGCGCAGCGAGTAGCGATCTTCGTACGCCTCGGAGTACCCGACCCCGTAGATGGCGCACGGGATGGCGACGAGCCCGACGAGGCCGAGAAAGAAGGCGCCCAGTGCGTCGAGCCGGAACGCCAGACCGTCCACCATCGAAAGGAGCGCAGGCACCTCGAGGACGAACGGTGCCCCGCTGATGAAGACCTCGAGGGCGAGGCCGAGTCCTGCCCCCCCGCCCACCACTGCCCCCACCGCAACCAGGCGGCGCGCGACACCGCCGCCGCGTGTCACTACCGCGACGGCGGCGCCGGACGCGTACCCGGCGAGCATGAGACCGAACAGACCGATCATCGGCGGCCGATGGCGATCAGAATTGCCTGCAGGATGGCGGTCGGCTCCGGAGGGCACCCATCGACGAAGGCGTCGACCGGGATGATCTGGTCGACACTTCCGGCGACGGCGTAGCTCCCCTTGAAGACCCCGCAGGTCCGGGCGCAGTCCCCCACCGCCACCACGAGCTTGGGCGCGGGGGTCGCCTCGTAGGTCTTCACGAGAGGCACCGCCATGTTGCGGGTCACCGGCCCCGTGACCAGGAGCAGGTCGGCGTGGCGGGGAGAGGCCACAAAGTGGATGCCGAACCGCTCGCTGTCGTAGACCGGGCTCATGAGCCCGGTGATCTCGATCTCGCAGCCGTTGCAGGAGCCCGCGTCCACCTCCCGGATCGCGAGGGCACGGCCGAAGAGGCGGCGCGCCCGGGCGTCGACCTCGTGCAGCAGGCGGACGACGTCGTCCCCGCCCGGAGGGAGGGGCTCGGTGGCGAGGCCGATCTGGAGGATCTTGGAGAAGAGGCGCACGTCAGCGGCGGCGGGACTCGCGGCGCAGCTCCCGGAGCATTGTCTGCGTCCCGATGAGGTGGTTGTCGAAGATCCGGCGGGTGACGTCCAGCAGATCACGGACCGAGGCGTCACGAACGGTGTAGCGGACGCCCGTGCCCTCCTTGCGGGCGTCCACGATGTTCTTGGCTCTCAGCACGGCGAGCTGCTGGGATACCGTCGGCTGGTCGACCCCGAGGGCCTCCTGGAGCTCGTGCACGCTCCGGCCGCCCCGGACGAGAATCTCAAGGATTCGAATGCGGACCGGGTGGGCGAGGGCCTTGAAGAACTCGGCCTTGAAGATCTGGAGCTGCCCGCCGCCCGCCGTTCTCTTCATGCAGATCAATGAATATATACATATATGCTATTTTGTCAATCCGAGCCTCGGGACCCCGCTCGGCGACTACGGCGATCCCTTCACCGCTTGGCCTTCGCTTCCTCGACGGCGAACACGATGTCGATACGCTCGCCCTCCGCCGCGCACGCCAGGAGCAGCGCATTCCCCAGCTGGCGCGCAACCGCGGCGGGCATCAAGAAGCGGCCCTCCCTCAGGCCGCCCGGCTTCGCATTCTGGACGCTCAGCCGGATATCGCCTCCGGACCCGGTCACTCGACATTCATACTTGTTGATCTCGGTGTGAACCCCGAAGGTCTGGTCCTCGATGGTCACGGTCCATCGCATCGGTCTCCCCCTTGTCGGTTCTCGGCTTGCCCGATCTCACCGCCGACCCTCCCGATCCCTCAGGATCCCAGGTGCGCGACCACCGCCGCCGCGAACTCGGCGGTGCCGAGCGTCCCGCCCAGGTCGCGCGTCTTCTGCCCCTGGGCGAGCGCGTCGTTGTAGGCGTCCTTGATGCGCTGCGCGGCCTCCGCGCACGCCGGGTCCTCGCGGGTCTCGGCCAGGTAATTGAGCAGCATCACCGCCGACATGAGCAGCGCGAGCGGATTGGCGAGGTTCCGCCCCGCGATGTCGGGCGCCGAGCCGTGCACCGCCTCGAAGACCGCGCACGCATCGCCGATGTTCGCGCCCGGCACCACCCCGAGACCGCCCACCAGCCCCGCGCCCAGATCGCTCACCACGTCGCCGTAGAGGTTCTCGAGCAGGAGCAGGTCGAACCGCGTGGGATCCTGCACCAGCCCCATGCAGCCCGCGTCGATGATCATCTCCTGGTAGCCGATCTCGGCGAACTCGGCGTCGTGCACCGCGCGGGCGCAGCGGATGAACATCCCGTCGGTGAGCTTCATGATGTTGGCCTTGTGGAAGACCGTGACCTTCTTGCGCCCGCGCTGGCGCGCGTAGCGGAAGCCCCAGCGGGCGATACGCGTGCACGCCTTCTCGGTCGCCACCTTGGTGGTGGTCACCACCCCGGGGGCCAGCGTGGCCTCGATCCCCGAGTAGAGCCCCTCGGTGTTCTCGCGCACGATCACCAGGTCCACCCCGCTGAAGCGGGTGGGCACCCCGTCGAGGTTGCGCACCGGCCGCACCGCCGCGTAGAGATCGAGCTCCTTGCGCAATCGCACGTTGATCGAGGTGAAGCCCTCGCCGATCGGCGTGGTGCACGGCCCCTTGAGCGCAACCTGGTGGCGCGTGATCGCGTCGAGCGTCTCGCGGGGCAGCACGTCCTGGCCCCGCTCGAGCGCGGCCAGGCCCGCGCGGCCCTCCACCCACTCGACCGGCGCGCCCGCCGCGCCCAGGATGCGCCGGACCGCGTCGGTCACCTCCGGCCCGATGCCGTCGCCCGGGATGAGGACGACCGGATGCGCGGCGCGCGGTCGGCTCATGCCGACATTATCCCCCCGGGAGGGATTAAACCTTCACCGGCACGAACTCGGTCGTGTAGTGCTGGTCGAGCGGCAGGCGCTGCTTGAGCACGCCCAGGTCCAGCAGCGTGTCCTGCATGACCTTCATGGCCTCGAGGTCCATGCGGCCGTCCACCGAGAGGAGCGGCTTGACCAGGTCGTAGGCGCGCCGCGCGGCCGGCTCGGGCCAGCCGATGCCCTTGGCCGCGATCCGGATGGACTCGTCCGCGTTCTCGCGGAAGAACTTGTGCCCCTGGAAGATCGCCCGGAGCGTGCGCTGCAGCGTGTCCCGCTTGGTCTTGATGAGGTCGTCGGTGGCGTAGGCCACCAGGCTGATCCACCGGGGCGTGACCTCGTCGAGCCGCATCAGGATGCGCCCGACCCCCTGGGCCTCCAGGACCGAGCCCGCGTCGCCGAAGATGCACGCCTGCGTCTCCCCGCGCCGCAGGGCCGCCGCCTGCGCGTCGAGGCCGCCCACGCCCACGATCTTGATGTCCTTCTCTGGATCCCAGCCCATCTTCCTGGCCAGCATGCGGGCGAACACCCACGTGGTGGAGCCGACCACGGTGACGCCGATGGAGCCGCCCTTGAGGTCCTCCACCTTCTTGATCAGCGGCCCCACCGTCAGCGTGAAGTGGTTCTTCTCGAGGATGGTGGCGATCGCCCGGATCCCGGTGCCGCGCTCGCGGAAGACCAGCGGGTCGGTGGCGCCGGTGAGCCCGATATCGGCGGCCCCCGACAGCACGCCCTTGAGCAGGTCCGGCCCTCCCTTGAACGGGACCATCTCGGCGTCGAGGTCGTTCTCCTTGAAGAAGCCCTTCTCGAGGCCGATCATGGTGGGCGCGTTGATCCCGAGATCGCCGAGGACCACGCAGCCCACCTTCACCGCCGTCGCGGCCCGCGCCGGCCGCGGGCGCCACGCCCCCGCGGTGGCCGCCACCGTGCCCCCGGCTACCGTCCTGAGGAAGCTCCGCCGCGTCGTCGCCATTGACCGCCTCCTGTGTCAGCGCCAGCGAGAGAGGCGCTGGTTGAGATGCTCGAGAGACAGTACCACGCCGATGGACAGGACCGACACGATGAGGGTGGCCGCGAACAGCTCCGAGGCCTTGAACGCCATCGCCATGCGCTGCATGAGGAAGCCCATGCCGCGCGTGCCCGCGAACATCTCGGCCAGCAGCACGCCCAGCATCGCGAACACGATCCCCACCCGCATGCCGGCCAGGACGGAGGGCAGCACCGCCGGCAGCAGCACCTTGCGGCTCACCTGCCCGCGCGTGGCCCCCATGGACACCGCCGCGGTCACCAGCGTCGGGTCCACGTCGCGGACGCCGGCGGCCACCATGAGCAGGATGGGGAACACCGCGAACAGGGTGCCGGTCAGCACCGCGGTGCTGGTGCCGAGCCCGAGGGTCAGCGCGATCCAGGGCAGCACCAGGATCTTGGGCACGCCGTAGGCGGCCACCACGTACGGCATCGCGACCGCGTGCACCAGCCGGCGGGAGCCGAGCGCGAGCCCGCCCGCCACGCCCAGCCCCACCGCGAGCGCGTAGCCCGCCAGCGTCTTCAGCAGGGTGTCGCCGAGCCGGGGCAGCGCCTCGCGCGCGGTGGTCCAGAGCGCGGCGGCCACCGCGCCCGGCGCCGGCACGAAGAGCGGGTCGGCCAGGCCGGTGCGCACCGCCACGTGCCAGGCCAGCACGACGGCGGCGAGCGAGGCGACCTGGCCGGCGAGGACGGCTAGCCGGCCCATCGCTTCACCCGCGCCTCGACGAGCGCCCCCGCGGTGTCGATGGCCAGGACCGCGACCGCCACGATCACCGCCAGCACCGCGTACTCGCGCGTCATCATGAGGCCGTACGCGTAGTTGATGACGTAGCCGATGCCCGCGCGCGAGCCGAGGATCTCCCCCACCAGCACGCCCACCACCGAGAGGGCGAGGCCGGCCCGCAGCCCGCCCACCATCGTGGAGGCCATCGCGGGCAGCATCACCTTGCGGAACACCGTGAACGGCCGCGCGCCCATGGACTGCGCCACCGTCACGAGCGTGGCCGGCACCTGGCGGATGCCGGCCAGCACCGACAGCACGATCGGGAAGAAGCCGAGCGCCACGCCGAACGCGATCTTCGACGCGGAGCCGAGCCCGAAGAAGAGCATCAGCGACGGATACCACACCACGCTCGGCACCGCGTAGAGCGCGGCCAGCAGCGGCTCGTAGATCCGGCCGACGGTCGGGCGCAGCCCGAGCAGGAAGCCGAGCCAGAGCCCGGCCGCCACCGCCAGCACGTAGGCGCCCGCGATCTCCCGGAGGGTCAGCCAGACGTGCTCGCCGAGCGGCGGCAGGTCCGGCACCCGCCACATCCCGATCAGGGCGCCGGGCAGGACCGACGGGCGGATATAGAAGAGCGGGTTGAGGGGGGCGGCCACCGCCTCCCAGGCCCCGAGGATCGCCAGGAGGATGCCGAGCCGCCAGGCCAGGATCTTCACGAGCGGGTCCCCATCGCCTTCAGCGACTCCTCGCGGACCTGCTCCCAGAGCTTGGCGCGCAGGTCGGTGACCTCGGGCGCGTTGAGGTCGCGCGGGAACGGCAGCGTGACGTCCACCACGTCCTTGATCCGCCCGGGCCGCGCGGTCATCACCACGATGCGGTCGGAGAGCGCGATGGCCTCGTGCAGGCTGTGGGTGACGAAGACCACCGCCTTGCGCGCGCGCCGGCGGATGCCCACCAGCCACTCGCCCATCAGCAGACGCGTCTGCTCGTCGAGCGCGGCGAAGGGCTCGTCCATCAGGAGGATCGGGGTGTCCAGCGCGAGCGCGCGGGCGATCGCCACCCGCTGGCGCATGCCGCCCGACAGCTCGCGCGGGTACTTCCGCTCGAAGCCGCGCAGGCCCATGGGCTCGAGCAGGCCGAGGCCGATCTCGCGCCGCTTCGCGGCGGGCACCCCGCGCAGCTCGAGGCCGAACGTGACGTTGTCGAGCGCGGTGCGCCACGGGAAGAGGCCGCCGTCCTGGAAGACCAGCGCGACCTGGTCCGGGTTCGGGCCCGCGCACGGCGCGCCGGCCACGAGCACGCGGCCCGCGTCCGGGCGCACCAGCCCCGCGATCATGCCGAGCACGGTGGACTTGCCGCAGCCGCTCGGGCCCAGCAGGGTGACGAACTCCTCGGCCCGCACGGTGAGGCTGACCGACTCCACCGCCTGGACCGCCCCGCTCGCGGTCTCGTACCGCTTGCCGATCGCCTCGAGGACGATCGGATCGGCCGCGCCCGTCGTGGCCCCGCCCGGCATGCGCGCATTATGCTACAGTGCGCTCGGAAAGGAGGGCTCATCCATGCCGGACGCGGTGCACCTCGGCAGCGGCAAGGTCCGCGAGCTCTACGCCCTCGACGACGAGCGGCTCCTGCTCGTGGCCTCCGACCGCATCTCCACCTTCGACGTCGTGCTCCCGACCGCCATCCCGGACAAGGGCCGGGTGCTGACCGGGATGTCCGCCTTCTGGTTCGCGCGCACCGCCCACATCTGCGCCAATCACCTCCTCGCGCTCCGCCCCGACGGCCGCTCCACCGAGTGCCGCCGGCTCGAGATGCTGCCGATCGAGTGCGTGGTGCGCGGGTACCTCTCCGGCTCCGGCTGGAAGGACTACCGCGGCAGCGGCCTGGTCTCGGGCCACCTCCTGCCCGCGGGCCTGCGCGAGTCCGACCAGCTGCCCGAGCCGATCTTCACGCCGGCCACCAAGGCCACGAGCGGCCACGACGAGAACATCACGCGCGCCCAGGCCGCGCAGATGGTCGGGGCCGAGCGCTTCGCGGAGGCCGAGCGGCTCTCGATCGCGCTCTACCGGTTCGCGGCGGCGTACGCGCGCGAGCGCGGCATCATCATCGCCGACACCAAGTTCGAGTTCGGGGTGAGCCGCGACGGCCGGCTCGTGCTGGCCGACGAGGCGCTGACCCCGGACTCCTCGCGCTTCTGGCCCGCGGATCAGTACGCGCCGGGCGGGACACAGCCCTCCTACGACAAGCAGTACGTGCGCGACTACTGCGAGAAGATCGGCTGGGGCAAGACCTACCCGGGTCCCGAGCTGCCGGCCGACGTGGTGGCCGGCACGCGCCGGCGCTACGTCGAGGCCTTCGAGCTGGTCACCGGCCTGTCGTTCGACGCCTACCTGGCGAACCCTTCGATCGCCCTGAAGTAGCCCTCCTCTTGCCCTCTCCCCTCCGGGGAGAGGGCAGGGGGCCGACGTACCCCCGCTCCTGATCCCGCTCTCGCAGCGCCCGCGCGCGCTGCCCCGCGGGCCCATACCCCCCGCCCCCCGGCGTGCTCACGAGCACGCGATCGCCCTGCTCCAGCACGTGCTGTCGCCGATGATCCACCTTCTTGCCGTTGATCTGGATATCGCCGAGCCCACCCGCTCCGCCGCCCGCGAGCCCGGGCGCCGGGAAGCGCGTGCGCTCGGCCATGAAGCTCAGCACGATCGGCCGCTTCGACTGGCTCTCGATCAGCATGTCCTGCCCGAGCCCGCCGCGCGTGCGGCCGCGGCCGCCCGACCCGGGCCGTATGCGCTTGTAGTGGAAGAAGAGCGGGCTGTTGCGCTCCGCCACCTCCACCGGGGTGCTCGAGATGTTGCTGGGCCACGAGAGCACGTGCTCGCCGTCCTTCCCCGCGGTCGCGCCCATGCCCCCGTTGAAGAAGAGCACGGTGGTGTACGGGCGCCCGTCGTCGCGCACCCCCGACTGGGCCACCGCCCAGAGCGGGGAGCCGGCCGCCGCCGCGACCCGATCGGGGATCACCTGGTGCAGCGCGCCCAGGATCAGGATCGGCACGTAGTGGCCGGTCTGGGCGCGGCTCACCACCGCCGCCGGGAACTTCGGGTTGAGGAGGCAGCCCTCGGGCGCCTCCACCTTCACCGGCCGGTACATGCCCTCGTTGTTGGGCAGCCCCGGCAGCAGCGCGCAGCGGACCGCGTAGGCGGTCATCGCGTACGTGTAGGCCATCACGCAGTTGATGGCACGCGGCTGCGCGGGCGAGGTGCCGGTGAAGTCGGCCAGGATCTCGTCGCCCCGCACGGTAAGCGCGACGCGGAACCGGTAAGGCGCCTCGAAGCCGTCCGTCTCGATCCCGTACCGGTAGGTGCCGTCGGGGACCGCGCGAATGGCGTCCCGCATGGCGCGCTCGGAGCGCGCGAAGAGCTCGTCGGCCAGGCCCTCGAGCGTGTCGAGCCCGTACTCCTCCATGAGCCGGCGCACCCGGTTCTCCATCAGCTCGTTGGCGCTCACCTGCGCCCAGATGTCGCCCACCGTCTGGTCCGGCGTCCGCACGTTGGCCCGCAGCAGGCCGAGCAGCGTCTCGTCCACTTGCCCGGCGCGGATCAGGTGGGTGAGCGGGATGTGGAAGCCTTCCTCGAACAGCTCGCGCGCCTCGATGGCCCGGATGCGGCCCCCGATGTCCGGCATGTGGGCCGTGGTCGCCGAGAAGGCGACCAGCCGCGGCGGGGCCCCGTCCTGGAGCAGGAAGATCGGCTTCACCAGGCAGACGTCGCTCATGTGCCCGGTGCCCTGCCACGGATCGTTGGTGATCAGCACGTCGCCGGGCCGCATGCGCTGGGCGCCGATCCCGCTCAGGAAGTGCCGGACGGTCGCGGGCAGCGTGCCGATGAAGGACGGGATGCTGCCGGAGTTCTGGGCCAGCGCGAAGCCGCGCGCGTCGGTGAGCACGCACGCGAAGTCGTTCGCCTCGTTGGAGAGCGTGGAGAACGAGGTGCGCACGATCGCCTTCGCGGCCTCGTCCACCACCGAGATGATCCGCGTCCACAGCACTTCCAGCGTGATCGCGTCGAACGCGGCGGAGGTCATGCGCGCCCCAGGGTCATCACGATGTTGCCGCTCGCGGCCACGCGCGCGGTCGCGCCGGGCCCCACCACCAGCGTGGAGCCCTCCTCCTCCACCACCGCGGGCCCGGCCAGCTCGTCGCCCACGCCGAGGCGATAGCGATCGTAGACCGCGGTCTCGACCCAGCCCTCCGCGTCCGGGAAGTAGGCGCGCCGCGTGCCCTTCAGCGCGGCGCGCGCCCCGGCGCCGCGGCGGCCCTCGAGCACGACGTCGCTGCCCGACACCGGCGCCCGCACCGCCACGCGGATGTTGATGAACTCCACCGGGACGCCCGGCGGCGTCAGCGTGAACTTGTCCCGATACGCGGTCTCGAACGCGCCGCGGAGCGCGGCCCGCCCGGGCGCGCTGTCCTCGTAGGGCCCGGGCGGCAGCGCCACCACGAGGTCGAAGCCCTGGCCGAGGAAGCGGCCGTCGGCTAGCCGCTGCACGGTCGCGCTCTCGAGCTTGAGCCCGGTCTCGGCCATCACCGCGCGCGCCTCGTCCTCGAGCCGCGCGAACGCGGCCTCCAGCGTCGCGATGCTGCCCTGATCGAGGCGGATCCCCACGGTGGCGACGCGGTCCACCCGCGCCGGCGCCACCAGCAGGCCGAGGGCGGAGGCCACCCCGGCCGAGGGCGGGCAGATCACGCGGCCGATCCCGAGCTTGCGCGCCACCGAGAAGGCGTGCACCGGCCCGGCGCCGCCCGTGCACAGCAGCGCGTAGTCCCGCGGATCCCGGCCCCGCTCCGCGATGTGCACCCGCGCGGCGCCCGCCATGTTCTCGTTGACGATGTCGTGGACGCCCCACGCGACCTTCGTGGACTCGAGCCCGAGCCGGCGCGAGAGCCCCTCGACCGCGGCGAGCGCCGCCGCCATGTCCACCGCGACCTCGCCGCCCGCGAAGTAGTCCGGGTTGAGATAGCCCAGCAGGAAGTCGGCGTCGGTGACGGTAGGCTCCCGGCCCCCCAGCCCGTAGGCGGCCGGGCCCGGATGCGAGCCCGCGCTGCGCGGCCCGACCTTGAGGAGGCCGATCTCGTCCACCGCCGCGATGCTGCCGCCCCCCGCGCCGATCTCGATCAGCTCGATGGTGGAGATGCGGATCGGCAGCCCGCTGCCCTCGATGAAGCGCCGCTGGCGCGCGGCCTCGAAGCTGTAGGCGGTGAGCGGCTCGCCGCCGTCCACCAGCGAGAGCTTGGCGGTCGTCCCGCCCATGTCGAACGCCAGCACATTCCCCGCCGCGCTGTCCGGCTGGCCGAAGAAGGCGGCCGCGATGGCGCCGGCGGCCGGCCCCGATTCCAGCATCTGCACCGGCACCCGCTGCGCCTCCTGCACGTGGGTGAGCCCGCCGCTCGAGAGCATCAGCAGGAGCGGCGCCGGGATGCCCAGCTCCGCCACGCGTCGGGCCATGAGCGCGAGGTACTTCTGCGCGAGCGGCTTGATGTACGCGTTGGCCGCGGTGGTGGAGGCGCGCTCGTACTCGCGGATCTCCGGCGCCACCTCGTGCGAGGTGGTCACCGCGAGACCGGGGTGCCGCTTCGCGATCAGCCGCGCGGCCTCCGCCTCGTGGCGCGGGTTGGCGTAGGCGTGGAGGAACACCACCGCGATGGCCTCCACGCCCGCTTTCGCCAGCGCGTCGGCGCGCGCGGCCAGCATCCGCGTGTCGAGCCGCCGCGCGATCCCGCCGTCGGCGCGGGTGCGCTCGGTCACCTCGAGGCGCAGCTGGCGCGGCACGAGCGGCTCGGGCTTGGCGATGGCGAGGTCGTAGAGCTCGTACTTGCGCTCGCGCCCGATCTCGAGCGTGTCCGCGAAGCCCGCGGTGGTGACGAGACCGGTCACCGCGCCCTTGCGCTCGATCAGCGCGTTGGTGAAGAGGGTGGTCGCGTGGACGGTGCGGGCGAACGAGCCCGGGTCGAGGCGCGCCTGGGCCAGCAGCCCCGCGACGCCGGCGGCCACCGCGCGCGCCGGATCGTCGTGGGTGGTGAGGACCTTGCGGCTGACGTTCGTGCCAGCGTCGTGGTCGTAGACCACGAGGTCGGTGAAGGTCCCTCCGATGTCGATGCCGAGCGAGTACTGGGCCACCGCGCGGGCTCCGGTTCCGCTACCGGGGGGCCTTGAGCTTCAGGTCCTCCGCCGGCGCCGAGTACGAGAACCCGGGGATGAGGCCGGCCCCGCTCTCCTCCACACGCGGCCCGATGCCCCAGATGAAGGCCAGCTCGTAGATCGGCACGTTGACCGCCTTGTCCACCAGGATCTTCTGGATCTGGGCGAGCAGCGCCTCGCGCTTCTTCGGATCGAGCTCCCGCCCCTGGCGCGAGTAGAGATCGTCGATCTCGGGCAGGCTCCCGTAGGCGTAGATGCCGTTCTTGGTGGCGTAGGGCTCGAGCCGCGTGGCCGCGTTGCCGAAGGCCGCGGTGATGACCAGGATCACGCCGCGGAGCTTCTTCTCCCGCCACGCGGTGAAGTACGCGGCGCGCTCCATGGTGCGCGTCGTGGTCCGGATGCCCACCGCCTGCAGGTAGCCCTGGATGGCCTCGCCCATCGACGTATAGGGCGGGAACGGGTAGAAGTCCCCGCCGTCGAAGCCGTTGGGATAGCCGGCCTCGGCCAGGAGCTTCTTCGCGCGCGCGGGATCGTAGGCGGGCGGCTCGTAGTGGACCGCGTACTGGAAGATGCGCGGCACGATGCTGCCGGTCAGCCGCGAGAACCCGAGCGTCTCCGCCTGGTTCACCGCCTGGCGGTCGATGGCGAGGCCGGCCGCCTGGCGCACCCGCAGGTCGTGCCAGGGCGACTTCGGGTCCCACTGCTCGGGCAGCTCGAGCCAGAACGCGCCCGAGAGCAGCGGCGCCTTCAGGGTGAACCCGGGGGTCTTCCGGATCGCCTCCGCGGTCGGCCCGGTGAGCAGGTAGACGATGTCCACCTCGCCGCTGCGCAGCGCGGCCGCGCGCGTGGTCTCCTCCGGCATCGAGCGCATGATCAGGCGCTTCACCGAGGGCGCCTTGCGCCAGTAGCCGTCGAAGGCCTCCATCACGATCTCGACGCCCGGCTTGAACGACACCACCTTGTAGGGCCCCGCGCCGACCGGCGCGGTCTTGAAGCCGTCCTCGCCGACCTGCTGCACGTACTTCTTCGGCACGATCCACGCCGCGCCCGAGGCGGTCGTCCCGTAGAACGTCATGAAGTCGGCCCACGGCTCCTTCAGCACGAAGCGGACCTGGGTCGGCCCGAGCACCTGCACGTCCTTCACCTTCTCCTTCAGCAGGGTGGCGCTCGCGCCCTTGTAGCGCTCGAAGGAGAACTTCACGTCCTCCGCGGTGACCGGCTCCCCGTTGTGGAAGCGCGCATTCTTGCGCAGCGTGAAGGTGTAGCTCAGGTGGTCCTTCGACTCTTGCCAGGACTCGGCCAGGCTCGGGGTGTTGAGCCCGCCCGGCATCGGCTTCACCAGCGCGTCGTGGACCGCGTAGAGCACCATGAACGGCGTGCTGAAGGCCTCGGTCTCGGCGGGATCGAGCCACCGGGCGGCGAGGGTGACGTGCAGGCCCCAGCGCAGCTCGCCCTCGGCGGCGAGGGACGGCGCGGGGCGGGCGATGCAGACGCCGGCCAGGATCAAGCCGGCCACGAGCACGGAGAGCGGGGCGAGCCCGCGCGAACGAGGAGTGGTCATGCCGAGAACCGTAGGGCCCGCGGGGTGTCCCGTCAAGTGGGGGAGGGCCGAGCGTGGCGCGGCCACCGGCGCCCCGCGGCCGCGATCTAGAAGATCGCGAGCGGGTGCGCCGGCGCGCCGGTGGCGCCGACCAGACGGAGCGGGGTCGCGGTGAACAGGAACTCGTTGCGCCCTTCCTCGGCGCACGCCTTGGCCAGGCGCTCGGGATCCGAGTTGTCGATCAGGGCCAGCCCCAGGAACGGGATGGCCAGGTGGGCGGACATGCCGAAGCCCGGGTAGCGGCTGGGGCGCTCGTCCATCATGTCCCAGGAGATGCCCGCGATGTCCTTCGCGCGGAACCACTCGAGGCAGGAGAGGTGCAGGCCCGGGTGCTCCGAGATGCGCGGCTTCCAGTCCGGGTTCTCGGCCCGGAACTTCTCGTCGCCGCTCCGCACCACCACCACGTCGCCCGGCTCCACCTTCACGCCCGCGCGCCGCTCCGCCTCGTCGAGCTCGCGCGGCGTCACCGGATGGCCCACCGTGACGTAGCCCTCCTTGCGTCCGGCCGCGATATCCAGAAAGACGCCGCGGGTGGTGATGCCCCGTTCGAAGATCGGGTCGATCGGGCACCAGAGCGCGCCCTCGACGGTGAGGCTGTCCGCGAACGACCGGCCGTTGTAGAGCTCGCCGTCCCAGCCCACGTGGCAGAGCGCGTCCACGTGGGTGATCCAGAAGCCGTGGTAGACCATGTCGAAGCGGTCGAGCACCACGTCCACCCGCTCGCGCTTGGACGGAAACGTCATGTGGTACATGTACACGGGCCGCGGGATCACGTCGCGCGCGAGCGACACGGTGCGGCCCTTCTTGATCAGCCGCTGGGCCTGGGCCTGCTTGGCCGGCGTGATCAGGTTCACGGTGCCCAGCTGATCGTCGTGGCCCCAGCGGCCCCAGTTGTTCAGCTCCTTGAAGTAGCCCTCGACGCGGTCACGGCTGGGCAGGGGGGCATCGGCCATGGGGCGGATCCTTTCCTGGCGGCTAGCGGCGCGCGCCCGCGCGGAAGCCGAGCGCCGACGACGCGATGAACAGCAGGAGAACGGGCTGGTGGAGCGACGCCACCCCGGCGGCCAGGACCGCGCCCAGCGCGAACGCGGTCCAGAGCGTCCACCACGGGACGGGCGCGTGCCGGGTCAGGAACCACGCGAGCGCCGCGCCGAGGAGGGCACCGGCGGCCGCCGCGAAGGCCGGGGCGCCCACCCGAAAGCCCAGTGGCAGCGGGGTGGCCGGATCGAGGAAGGCCGCGAGGCGCAACCCGCGACCCCACACCGCGGACGCCAGGAGAGACCAGGCCGCGGCGGTGAGCTCCAGGGATACGAGACCGACGACCCCGGCCAGCAGGACGTGGCGGAGCGACCGCACCGGCAGGGCCGCGGCCGCCTGAGTCGTCATGGCCAGGAAGGTAGCACGATCCCCGGAGGGTCGCGACCATCGGCGACGCGGAGATTACGTTTCGGGGCCGCGGGGGTGGAAGACGGCGGCGAAGCGCCCGCGCTGACCACGGATCAGCCGAGGACGACGGCCTCCACCGGCCGTCGCGGGCTCGGCACGGGCGGCCGCGTGGGCAGGCCCGCGCGGAACGCGAAGGTGGGCTTCCAGCCCGCCTCGCCGGTCAGCGCCGCGAGCGCGGCGGCCGCGCGCGGCGGCTTCCCCTGCTCGCGCTCCCGGTCCACCATCTCCACCGGCTGGTTGATCGGCTGCATCGCGACGCCCCGCGCCGTCGCCATGAGGTGCAGGCGCTGCCACCGCTGCCCCGCGCGCAGGGCCTGCGGGCGGTCGTAGAGATCGCGCACCGCGATCAGGCCGAAGAGCGCGGTGGTGGGGATCTGGACGTCGCGGGTGGCGTCGCGCCAGTAGCGATGGCTCGTCTCCGCGGAGGCCGGCGGCAGCAGCTTGGCCATCGCGGCCACGAACGGGCCGAGGCCGGCCGCGTCCAGGGTGATGCCGTCGCGCCGTCGCTGCACGTCCAGCCAGCGATGGCGGAACCACCGCTCGCTGGCCGCCACCATCTCGGCGTCCGCGATGATCGACTCGGTGGCGGCGAGCGCCAGCTCGCCGAACTGCTTGCGCTCGCCCGGCGCCGAGAAGAGGAAGAGGCGCACGTCCGGGTCGTCCTGGAAGGCGGCCCACATCGCCTCCAGCAACTCGCCCGGCACCGGGCGCCCGGCCGCGTACGCGCCGCGGTCGGTGTGCCGCCGCGGGATGGCGTCCACGAGCTGGTCGGGCCGTGGCCGCGCCGGCGTGAGCTCGAGCGTGGCCACCGGCTGCGGGCGGGGCGACGCGCCGGGGCCCGCCAGCTGCCCCGGGTGCAGGGCGACCGCGACGTCGTATCCCAGGACGCGCGCGGTCCGCCGCATGTTCTCGAGCGCGCAGCCGAGGCCGATGTGCATCTCGCGCAGGTAGGGATCGAAGGCGCCGAGGTTGCGCCGGGTGTCCGCGAAGAGCTCGATCCGGGAGGCGCCCACCTGGAAGAGCCACGGCTGGGTGTTGTGGGGATTGGCGGCGAGGATGCCGGCCCGCACCAGCGCGAGCGACCCCGGCGCGGGGTCGCTCCGCCAGCCCGTCCAGGGCTCGTAGGCGGCGCCGGCCCCGACCGAGAAGACCCCCTGGTCGTACGCGCGCCAGACGAGTCCCCCGGCGGCCACGACCGCGACAGCGCCCGCACCCTTCACGAAGGCCCGGCGGTTCACGCGAGGAAAAGGTAGCACGGCGGGCCGGTTGACCGTCGCGCGCGGCCCGTGCTACAAGCGGGCTTACCCCAACGGCAGCGCCAGCCGCAGGCCCGGCAAGGAGGCCCCGTCATGGATCTCAACTACACCGCCGAGGACGTCGCCTTCCGCAAGCAGGTTCGCACGTGGCTCGAGCAGAACATGCCGCGGCAGATCCGGAACCTGGACGAGCGCAAGGCCTGGCACCGCCGGCTCTACGAGGCCGGCTACCTCGGCATGGGGTGGCCGAGGGAGTACGGGGGCCAGGGCGCGCGGCCGATGGAGCAGGCGATCGTGGCCGACGAGATGGCGCGCGCGGGGGCGCCCGCTCCGACCAACAGCCTGGGCGTCGGCATCGTCGGCCCCACCATCGTGGTGCACGGCACCGACGCCCAGAAGCGGCGCTACCTGCGCAAGATCCTCACCGCCGAGGAGATGTGGTGCCAGCTCTACTCCGAGCCGAACGCGGGCTCCGACCTGGCCGCGCTGCGCACCGCCGCGGAGGACAAGGGCGACCACTTCCTGGTCAACGGCCAGAAGATCTGGACGAGCGGCGGCGCCATCGCGGACTGGGGGCTGCTCCTCGCGCGCACCGATCCGTCGGTGGCCAAGCACAAGGGCATCAGCTGCTTCCTCATGAACATGCGCCAGCCCGGCGTGGACGTGCGCCCGCTCAAGCAGATCACCGGCTCCTCGGAGTTCTGCGAGGTCTTCATGACCAACGCGCGGGTGGAGAAGGAGAACCAGATCGGGCGCCTGGGCGAGGGCTGGGGCATCGCGCAGACCACCCTGGGCTACGAGCGCGGCGGCCGCGCCCTGGCCCGCATCACCACCTACGCCTCGCAGTACAAGCAGCTGATGGACGCGGCGCGGCGCCTCAAGCGCAACGGGCGGCCGATCCTGGACGACGCGGTGACGCGCCAGAAGCTCGGGCGCATCTGGACCGATCTGGAGGTGGAGCGCTACGGCGCCCTGCGCGTGCTGACCATGCTGGAGCGCGGCGAGCACCCCGGCGCGGGCGGCTCCCTCACCAAGCTGTCCTACTCGGAGTTCGAGAAGCGCTTCATGGAGCTGGCCGAGGAGATCCTCGGGCCCTACGGGCAGCTCACCGACGGGGTCCCCCCGGAATACCGCCTGGAAGTCGACACCGCGGTGGGCGACCACGGCACCTGGGCCTACGCGTTCCTGTGGTCGCGCGCGGGCACGATCTACGCGGGCTCCTCGGAGATCCAGAAGAACGTCATCGGCGAGCGCATCCTGGGGCTCCCGAAGGAATCCCGGGCCGATCGCGTCGGAGGTACCCGATGAACTTCTCGTTCAGCGAAGATCAGATCCTCCTGCGCAACTCGGTGCGCGCGGCCCTCGACGAGCAGTGCACCGCGGCCCACGTGCGCGCCATGATGGACGACGAGCGCGGGTACCGCGAGGAGCTCTGGCACGAGATGGCCAAACTCGGCTGGCTCGGCCTGCCCTTCCCCGAGGAGCAGGGC
>DATFGS010000814.1:0-1569 GCA_035249225.1 Candidatus Methylomirabilota bacterium
GAGCGACCACCTGAGGGGGACCGACCGGTTCCGGCGGCCTCGACGGGACGATCTCCAGGCCGCCCGGTGTGGCCGCGGACACCTGAGGAGGAGCCGGCGCCGGCACCGGCGTCGCGGGGCGCGCAACACTCGTCGCCGGCGCCGAGCCCGGTGGCGGCTTGACGAGATACACGACCGTGGCGATCGCCGCGACCAGGACCGCCGCGACCGCGCCCCCGATCGCCAGTCTCTTCCGGAGCTCCCCCGCGGGCCTGGCCGATGGCGCGGCCGCGGGAGCCTCGCGAGGCGCCTCGTGCCGTATCACGGTGGCGCTCGGCACGGGATCGTGCGAGACCTCGGGGCGGGCCCCGGTGAAGGTGCGCGCGGCCTGCATCGTCGGCGCGGCCATCGTCGGCGCGGGCGCCTGGTGGACCAGCGTGGGGCGCTCGACCACGATCGTCTGCGCTCCGCCCGGGGGTGCGGCGACCGGCCCCTCGCCGAGCCGGCGCGAGGTCTCGCGCAATGCCCGCACGATGGCGGCCATGTCGCGCTCCCGGTTGGCCGGATCCTTCTCGAGCGCCTTGAGGACGATCGCTTCCAGCTCGCGCGGAATCTCCGGCCGCAGCCGGGACGGCGGCACCGGCTGCTCCTGGAGCTGCTTGGTGAGGACCGCGGCCTGCGTGCTCGCGCGGAACGGGGCCGTCCCGGTGAGCATCTCGTACAGCACGACGCCGAACGAGTAGAGGTCCGTCTTCTCGGTGATGGCCTGTCCCTCGATCTGCTCGGGCGCCATGTAGTCGGGCGTGCCCATCATCGTCCCGGCCCGGGTCACGCTCGTCCCCGAGTCGCGAAGCCGGGCGATGCCGAAGTCCATCAGCTTGATGTCGTCACCCGCGTCGAGCACCATGATGTTCTGCGGCTTCACGTCGCGATGCACGACGTTGGCCCGGTGGGCGGCCTCCAGGCCTTCGGCGATCTGGATGGCGAGCCGGACGGCGCGCCCCAGATCGAGCGGGCGATCGCGCTGGATCACCTCGCTGAGGACACGGCCTTCCAGCCACTCCATGACGATGAACAGGGTGCCGTCCTCGGTCTGGTCGAAATCGTGGACCAGGGTGACCCGAGGGTTGCGCCGCTCGTTCAGGCCGGCCACGAGCTTGGCCTCTTGCTGGAACCGCGCGACGAAGCCGTCGTCGCGGGCGAAGTCTCCCCGGAGGACCTTGAGCGCGACCTTCCGGCCGACGCTGAGCTGCTCGGCGAGGTACACGGTCCCCATCCCGCCTCGCCCCAGCTGACGCTCGACTCGATACCGACCCTTGATGACCCGGCCCACGAATGGATCGGCCCGCTCGCCCGGGCGGCGCACGGTGGCGCCGTCCTGCGGGCAGACCTTGACGTCATCCGGATAATCGGTCTCGCAGACCGGGCAAAACTTCATCAGGTTCCTCCCGCCGATCGGGTCCCCGGCTCTGAGTTTAACTCGAAACTGTGCTAGTTTAGGCGCTGTTTCGCCATTCGAACACCCAGGAGGCGGCAGTCTGTGACGCGACGACTCGGCGCTCTGATCCTCGCGCTGTCGACCCTGTCGGC
>DATFGS010000815.1:0-6260 GCA_035249225.1 Candidatus Methylomirabilota bacterium
ACCTTGCCCTCCTTCCGGGCCGCGGCCACGACCTCCTGCCACTCCGGGGGCGTCGCCGCCGCGCGGGCCGGGGTGGCGCGCGCCAGCGCGGCGGCCCCGCCGAGGGCGAGGGTCCGGAGCAGTCGCCGCCGGGTGATCGTCATCGGGCCGCCATCCGCCGCTGCTCCTGCAGGTACCGCACCGAGACGCGCTCGAGCGGCACCGCGTCCGGCGACAGCCCGTCGGGGTTCTTGTACTCGAACGGGGCGTCGCGGCCGCCGAAGTGCTTGGTCACGACCAGCCGCCGCCACTGGATCACCTCGGCGTCGGTGGAGGAGAGCTTCTCCGGGGTGTCGTAGCGCTGGTTGATCATCACCCGCTCGTCCTGGCGCGAGAAGTTGTACTCGATGATCCAGCGGTGGATCGCCGCGTAGGCCAGGCGCTCGGCGAGCCGGGTGAGCGCGGTCCGGGGCCGGAGGCAGTGGTAGTACCACACCCGCGTGAGATGCTCCTCGACGGGCACGCACATGCGGGTGTAGAGATCCCAGCCGAACTCGGCCCGGAACATGCCGGGCAGGTGGTGGCCGCCGCACCACTTCGCGGACCGGGGCGGGGGAATGTGCCGGCGCGCGCGCTCCGCGAGCGGACGGGTCAGCCACGTCCAGAGGCGCCGGTACGTGGTCTTGGGCCACTTCCGCCCGTCGGCGTAGAGGTCCTGGAGCGGGTTCTGGCGCATGTAGTTGCTCTCGGCCACGTCGCCGCCGAAGCCGTTGCCCACGAAGATCGGGTGCTCGCCCTGCGCGCCGCGCGCGATGAAGCCGCTGCGGGCGACCACGATCGCGTTGCGATGCACGTAGTTGACGTGGGAGTCCATCGAGTTCTCCAGCGCGACCTCCCAGTTGCAGCGCCAGTTCACCCGGCCGACGAGGATGAGCGTCTCCTCGTCGAAGAACTCCTCCGGCACGTCCTTCTCGATGGCCGCGGGCGGCCCCTCGCCGATCCACACGAAGACGAGGCCCTTGAGGGTGCGCGTCGGATAGGCCTTGGCCTCGGTGCCCGCCTTGCCGCAGACCCCCGAGCCGGGGCCTTCCGAGAGCACCATCACGTTCTTGCCCGACTCGTCGTACACCCAGCCGTGGTAGGGGCAGGCCACCGTGCCCTGGTAGTGGCAGTCGCCTTCGCTCAGGCGCGCGCCGCGGTGCGGGCAGATGTCCTGGATGGCGACCACGTCCCCGGCGGCCCCGCGGAAGAGACAGATCTCCTCGCCGAGCAGGGAGACCTTGAGCGGCTTGCGGCGGCCGACCGAGCGGTCCTCGACCGCCGGGTACCAGTAGTTGCGCAGGCCGAGCTTCGGGATCAGGTGCCGGATGTCGCCGCCGAGCCGGGGGATGCCGTGGCTGGCATCGGCGACGTGGAGACGGGAGGTGGGCTGGGGAGTGGGTGTCGGCACGCGGAGCTCCTCTCGCGCCTCAGGGCATGAACGTGGCGAAGCACTTGTTCGAGTTGAACGACCAGGTCTCGATGAAGTCGCACTCGTCCGGCTTGCGCCCGAGCGCTTCCATGGCGCCGACCAGCACGAACCAGTTGAGCATCTCCTGCTGGCCCGACGTCTCGATCGCGTCGAGCGGCGTCTTGCGCCACGCTTCGTAGTCGCCGACGCGGAGCGCCTCGTAGAGCCGGCGGTCCGCCTCGATGTCCGGGTAGAGCTGGTGGTGCTTGTCGGTGAGAAAGGCGTGCGACCAGCTCGACGAGGCGATGAGGGCGACCCGCCAGGGGCTGTCGCGCATGACCCGCGCGGTGGCGGCGCCCACCTCCATGCAGCGCTTCGGGGAGGGAGACGGCGGATCCAGGTCCGCCCCGCTCACCGGGTTGGCGAGGCTGGCACGCCCGCCGCGTTGCGCGATCACCCGGCGCCCGTAGCAGTTGACCTGGAACGGGATCACCGGGTACGGGAAGCCGGCGCGATCGTAGTCGAGGAACATGATCGTGTTCAGGAACGCGTGGGCGAGACCCGGGTAGTGCAGCGGCTTGTACGCGTACGCCATGTCCACGCCCTGCTCGAGGAGCCCGGTGGCGAGATACTTGCCGGCCTCCCGGTGCCCCGGGATGCGGAAGGTGGTGTCGGCGGGCTCGTTCCAGACATTGGGGGCGACGCCGGGGCGCTGCCACGGGCGCGCCTCGATCTGGTCGTAGGCCAGCACGCAGAAGGGAGGGATCACGTCCTCGGTGAAGTTCTCGTGCTGGTCGTCGCCCCAGACGATCACCACGTCCGGGCGGAACTCGTCGAGCAGGCGCCGGGCCTTGCGGAAGTGATGGAGCAGGGCCTCGCGGTGACCCGCCGCGCTCGCGGTGCCGCCGTCGGCGCCGTACTCCGCCCGCATCGGGGCCGGCCAGCTCGCGGGATCGCGGAGCGGCGCGGGGAGGCCGGGGTCCTGCTGCACGCGGCGGAGGATCGCGGCCATGTTCTCGTCCAGGCCGGTGAGCGGTGGGTAGTGCGTCGTGCCCAGCCCGAGAATCTCGCCCATCAGGGGGTTCCTCCGCGTCGGGGTGCCAGCGCTTGCGCAACCCTAGTCCCCCTCGCCGGGGCTTGTCAAATCCGCCAGATCGGCCGCCTTCCCGCTACTGCCCGCCGGTCACGTCGATGGTCACGCCCGTGACGAAGTCGGCGTCGGACGAGGCCAGGAAGCAGATGACCCGCGCCTGGTCCTCGGGAGTGGCCACCCGCCCGAGGGGAGTGCGCCGGATCTCGGCCGCCTGGCCCTCGGCGGAGCGCCGCTCCCAGTGCGGCCGGATGCGCTCGGAGAGCGTCAGGCTCGGCGCGATCGCGTTGACCGTAACGCCGTGGGGGCCCAGCTCGAAGGCGAGCTTGCGGGTGAGCGCGATGATGCCGCCCTTGGCGGTGGCGTAGGCGCTCGAGCTCGACTGGCTGATCCCGCGGCCGGCGATGGACGCGAGGTTGACGATCTTGCCGCTCCGCTGTCGCTTCATCACCGGGATCACCGCGTGGCTGAACAGGAAGGTGCCGGTCAGGTTGAAGTGGAGCAGCTTCTGCCACTCCTCGAGGGTGAGCTCGTCCAGCAGGGCGGCGGGGCGGCCGACGACCGTGCTGCCGCCCACGCCGTTGACCAGGATGTCGATGCGCCCGTACGCGTCCACCGCCTGCCGGACCGCACCCTCCACCGCCGTCGCGTCGAGGGCGTCGGCGCGCACCGCGAGCGCGCGGCCGCCCGCGGCGGTGACGTCGGTGGTCAGCCGCTCGAGGACCTTGGGCTCCAGGTCCACCCCCACCACGGTGCCGCCCTCGCGCGCGATGATCATCGCGGTCGCGCGGCCGATCCCGGCCCCCGCCGCCGAGATCAGTGCCACCTTGCCCTGGAATCGCATCAGGTCGTCCTCCCCGGCGGGATCATACCTCAGCGCGTAGAATGGGGCCCGTGACCTACGACTGTGTGTTCTGCGGCGAGGAGAACGACGTCCTCGTGGATCCGAGCGGAGGGCGCCACCAGACGTTCACCGAGGACTGCACGGTGTGCTGCCGGCCCAACCTGATCACGCTCGAGATCGACGACGACGGAGACGTCGAGATCCAGGTCGTCCAGGAGTACGAGGCCTAGCGCGCCGAGGCCACCCGGGTGATGTAGTCGACGAAGCGGGCGGTCGGGTCGAAGCCCAGGACCTCCGGCGCGTTGGCGACGAAGTTCGAGGTGGCGTTGATGTCGTAGTAGTAGGTTTCCCCATCCCGCCTGGCCACCAAGTACTCCACCCCGCCGATGTCGATGCCGGCGGCCCGCGTGAGCCGGAGCACGGTGTCGATGGCTTCCGGCGGCGCGTCGAAGCGCGTGACGCTGAGGCCGGGCGGGCGCGCCGCCGGGCAGGCCTCGAGCCCGGTGGCCGCAGGCGCGGCCGGGACGTCGGACGTCCGGCAGATGTCGGCCGGGCACAGGTTGAAGCTCGCCTGAGCCTCGCGCACGATGCGGATCGCATAGAGGTACTGGCCGTCCATCACCTCGACCCGCACGATCGCGCCTTCCTCCGACTCGAGATACTCCTGCACGAGCACCGTCCCGTCCGGGCCGAAGTGCAGACCCCCGAGGCCGGCCTCCAGATCCTCGCGGGAGTCGAATCGGACGATGCCCGCTCCCGAGCCGCCCACGTTCGGCTTGACCACGAGCGGGAAGGGGATCTGGTCGAGGGTCTTCAGGATCTTGTCCCGGTGATTGACCACCAGCGTTCGTGGGTAGCGAGCGCCCACGCGCTCGAACAGATCGAGCTGGAGCGCCTTCGACTTCTCGCCCCGGTAGGCTTGGACCGGGTTGATCACCGGCACCCCGAGCGAGGCGTAGTGGTTGAGCAATGCCTCGGCATAGAAGAGCACGCCGGCGTGCCCGCGGGTCGCCGACGAGGGACTCGTGCGGTTCACGATCACGGAGTAGCGGGGGTCCCGGTCGCGCGGGTCGTACGCGTGATTGGAGTGATCCACCTTCTCGTACGGCAGCCGTCGGCCTTCCAGCTCGGCGATCAGGCGGGTCGACCACTCCGGATGCTCGTCCAGGATCGCGATGGGACTGTGCAAGCCCCGGTTCATAAAGGCTCCCTCCGTATTTACTCCATTCTCGACCGGCGAAGGGGATAATGCCACCCACGATCCCGGCTGTCAAGTCGGAGGCGTGCGATCGGCTAGAGGCGGCGCGCCCCGACCCAGTGGCTGCGGAACCACTCGTCGTCCAGCCGCGCGATCTTCACGCCGCCCGGCTTGGTGGAGTGGACGAAGCGCCCGTCGCCCAGGTAGATCCCGTTGTGGCGGAGCTGGTTGAAGAACACGACGTCGCCGGGCACCAGCTGATCGCGGGCGACCGGGGTGCCGAGGCGGAACTGCTGCGCGGCATTGTGAGGAATGGCGACGCCGACCTTGCCGAAGGCGTACATGACGAGCCCGGAGCAGTCGAAGCCGGAGGGGCTCGATCCGGCCCACACGTAAGGCGCCCCGAGGTAGCGGGTCGCCTCGCGGGCGGCGGTCGCATTGCGGGGCGACGGGGATTGCTCGGGTGCGCTCGTGGTCGCGGGGAGATCCGGCGAGAGAACCTGCTTCGCGCAGGCGGTGGCCGCGAGGAGCAGAACCAGGGCCAGGATCACGCGAGGCCACGCGCTCATCGTGAATCACGGTAGCACGACACCCCGATGGATCGGGAGCGCCCGGCTTGCGACGCGGGGCCACGGGCCCGTATACTTCGCGCACCCGTGGCTCTCCGGATCGGCATCGACATCGGCGGTACCTTCACCGACCTGGTCGCGCTGGACGAGGCGACCGGGGCCCTGGTGGACACCAAGGCCCTCTCCACGCCGCACGACCTGCTCGAGGGCATTCTCCGGTGCGTGGACCAGGCGGGGACGCGCCTCGCCGACTGCCGCCTCGTCATCCACGGGACCACCATCGGGATCAACGCCCTGCTCGAGCGCAAAGGCGCGCCGACCGGCCTCATCACCACCGAGGGGTTCCGGGACGTGCTCGAGATCGGGCGGGGCAACTTCCTGCGCATGTACGACGTGCTCTACCGCCGGCCCGCCGCGCTGGTGCCGCGCGGCCGCCGCCTCGAGGTGAGCGAGCGCGTGACCGCGCGGGGCGAGGTGCTGACCCCGCTGGACGAGGCGGCGGTCCGGGACGCGGCGCGCCGGCTCGGCGAGGACGGGGTCGAGTCGGTCGCGGTGTCGTTCCTGTTCTCGTTCCGCAACCCGGAGCACGAGCGGCGCGCCGCCGAGCTCGTCGCCGAGGTGCTCCCGCGGGCGTCGGTGTCGGTCTCGCACCGGATCACCCAGGAGTGGCGCGAGTACGAGCGCGCCAGCACCACGGTGGTGAACGCGTACATCCGGCCGATCATGGACCGCTACCTCGGGGACTTCGAGCGGGGCCTGGCCGGCCGCGGCTTCCGGGGCCAGCTCCTGATCACCCAGTCGAACGGCGGGGCCTTCTCGGTGGCCGCCGCCGCGTCCAAGCCGGTGCACACGATCGAGTCGGGGCCCGCGGCGGGCGCGATCGGCTGCGCGAGCCTCGCGCAGGCGCTCGGCGCGGACCGGCTCATCTCCTTCGACATGGGCGGGACCACCGCCAAGTGCGCGATCGTCGCGGGCGGGCTCGTGCAGACCACCGACGAGTACCACGTGGACGGCCACCCGCTCCGCATCCCGGTCATCGACATCACCGAGGTGAGCGCGGGCGGCGGCACCATCGCCTGGATCGACGCGGGCGGCGCGCTCGCCCTGGGCCCGCAGAGCGCGGGCGCCGC
>DATFGS010000816.1:0-1657 GCA_035249225.1 Candidatus Methylomirabilota bacterium
GCGCTCTCCACCTACGGCACGCCGTTCCTGGTGAAGCCGATCAACACGCTGGGCGCGCTCGGCTCCTACAACCTGCGCCAGGAGGTCTTCGCGGACGCGATGGCGATCTCCGGCGAGGAGATGCACGCGCACTTCCACGACAAGGACACGACGTGCCTCAAGTGCCCGGTGGCGTGCGGCAAACAGTACGCGATCCCCGACGGGGAGCTCGCCGGCCTCAAGGCGAAGATGCCAGAATACGAGACGATCTTCGCGTTCGGCTCCATGCTCGGCAACGGGCACGCCGCCTCGCTCGCGCGGGCCAACGACCTCTGCGACCTGCTCGGGCTCGACACCATCAGCATGGGCGTCACCCTGGCCTTCGTCTGCGAGGCGCTCGAGCGCGGCTGGATCACCGAGGCGGAGGTCGGGCTGCCCTTCGGCTGGGGCGACTGGCGCGGCATGCTGCGCCTGATCGAGATGACGGCGGCCCGCGAGGGCTTCGGCGACCGGCTCGCCGAGGGCGGCTGGCGCCTCGCCGAGTCGGTGCACGCCGAGGCGACCCGCCTGGTCTACGCGGTCAAGCGGCTCGAGCTGCCCGCCCACTCGGCGCGCGCGCTCAAGGGCATGTCGATCGGCTACGCGACCGCCACCCGCGGGGGCAGCCACCACGACACGCGCCCGACGCCGCAGTACGCCCAGAGCTACGATCGGCGGAGCCCCGAGGGCAAGCCGGAGTTCGCGGTGCGCAGCCAGCACTTCACCGCGCTGGACGACTCCCTCGTGCTCTGCCGCTTCACCTCCGAGCGCGGCTTCGGGGTCTACATCGAGGAGCCCTATGCGCGGATGGTCAGCGCGATCACCGGCTTCGACGTCACCGTCGAGGAGCTCGAGCGGGTGGGGGAGCGCGTCATCAACCTGGAGCGGCTCTTCAACGTGCGTGAGGGCGTGCGCCGGAAGGACGACGCGCTGCCCTGGCGCGTGATGCACGAGCCCATTCCCGAGGGCCCCTCCGCGGGCGCGTACTGCCCGCCCGAGGAGCTGGGCCTCATGCTCGACCGCTACTATGCCCTGCGCGGCTGGGACGGCGACGGGGTGCCGACTCCCGAGCGCCTCGGCGCGCTCGGCCTCTAGCCCGTCCCCGCGAGGTCATCCCATGCCCGTCACGCGATTCGAGATCACCCTGCGGCGTCCGGTCGCCGCCGCCCCCGGCTACGAGGAGCTGAAGGGGCGGCTCCACTTCTCGATCGATCCGCTCCACGCCGCGAATCGCCGCGTCACCGACGTGGAGCTGGCTCCGCGCGACGCGCAGGGGCGGGTGACGTGGGACTCGGACGTCTCCATCCTGCTGCCGGTGGACCGCGCGCAGTGCAGCGGGCGCGTGCTCCTCGACGTGGTCAACCGCGGCAACACGGTGGCGGTGCCCAACTTCAACCGCGCCACCCGGCCCGTCTTCGGCCCCGGGTCGGACCCGAACCCGCCGATCGACGTGGGCGACGCCTTCCTGATGACGCGCGGCTGGGTCGTGATCTCCTGCGGCTGGCAGGGCGATCTGCCTCGGGTGCCCGGCCTCCTCGGCATGCGCACGCCGGAGGCGCGCGACGCGCAGGGCCGTCCGCTGCGGGGGCGCATCCACACCCAGGTGCAGTCCACCGGACCGGTGGCCGACTTCCTGCTC
>DATFGS010000817.1:0-7189 GCA_035249225.1 Candidatus Methylomirabilota bacterium
CGCCGGGTCCGCCGGTGCCGGGCCCGCCGCGGAACAGCGAGGCGATGGTCTCGGCCGATGAGCGCTCGCGAGAGCCCGAGACGTCACCCCCGCGTCCGATCGGCTCCGCGGCGAGCAGCGACTCCAGGAGCCCGTCCCAGAGGGAGGTCTCCTCGGGCGCGCCCGCCGCGATGTCCGTGGTCGTCACGAGCGCGCTGTAGTCGATGGCCGAGACGGAGATGTGGGTGATGCCGGCGGCCGGCAGCTCGTCGCCGGTGAGGGGCTGGTCGCGGGCGGTCCCGGTGTCGCCCAGGAGGGTCAGGAAGCGCTCGAGCTCGGCGGACTGCACGTCTTCCTCGATCCGCAGCAGGCCGCCGTTGCGCCGGTAGAGCGCCCGCGCGAAGGCCCGCACCTGGGGCGTCTCGATCTTCTTGCCCGCGCTGACGAGCCCGTCCCGGCTGATCGCCAGCACCAGGGGACTCCCGGCGGCCAGGGACGCGCGCACCCGGGCGTGAGCGGTGGCGAGCGCCGAGGCGCGGGCGGGGTGGCCCGGCGGATAGGCGGCCAGGTTCCGCCACGCCGTCACCAGCGCGGACACGACCTCGGGCAGTGTGGGCGGGGGACCTGGCTTCTCCACGTTTGGGACTGAGTCTAGCTGACCCGGGCCACTTCGCTCGCAAACTTGAGCCGGCCCGCCGGGTCGCATATGCTTGCCCCATCCCCGCGTCGGGAAGGGAGAGCCCGTCCATGAAAGTCAGCGCGTTCCACCTGATGCCCCACCGCGAGCTGCCCCCGGACTTCGAGCGCCGCTACGACAGCGTCTGGGTGACCCCGCCCTGGTGGGAGCTGGCCGACGCCCGGCGCGTCGGGCAGTACTACAACTGGACGCTCGACGAGCTGCTGTACGCGGCCCGGGCCGGATTCGACGGGGTGTGCACCAACGAGCACCACCAGAACGCCTACGGCTTCATGCCGAGCCCCAATCTCATGGGCAGCGTGCTGGCCAAGCAGACCAACGGCCTCGACGTGGCCATCGTGCAGATGGGCATGACGCTGCCGACCACCTCGCCGCCGGTCCGGGTGGCCGAGGAGTACGGCATGATCGACTGCATCAGCGGCGGGCGGCTCGTCGCGGGGCTGCCGCTCGGCAGCCCGATGGACGTCAACCTCGCCTACGGCATCACCCCGATGGAGCACCGGGAGCGGTATCGCGAGGCGTTCGAGCTCGTGCTGAAGGCGTGGCAGGCGAAGGAAATCTTCGCGTGGAACGGGAAGTACTTCCAGCTCGGCCAGGTCAACCTCTGGCCGCGGCCGGTGCAGGACCCGCATCCGCCGGTGTGGGTGCCGGGCTCGGGGAGCATCAGCACCTTCGACTTCGCCACCGAGCACAACGTGTGCTACTGCTTCCTCTCCTACGCGGGGGCCCGCGCGGCCAGCACCATGATGGACGGCTACTGGGACGTGGTGGACAAGAAGGGCCTCGAGCGCAACCCGTATCGCGCGGGCTTCCTGCAGCTCGTCGCGGTGTCCGAGACCGACGCGCAGGCGGAAGCGGACTACGCGAAGCACGTCGAGTACTTCTATCACAAGTGCCTGCACGTGCCGCCGCAGTGGTTCGCCCCGCCGGGCAACCAGGACTACCGCAGCCTGCTCGCGGCCAACCGCAACCCGGTGCGCCGCGCCGAGGACCCCAAGACGCTCCGCTACAAGGACTTCGTGGACAAGGGCTACGTGATCGCGGGCAGCCCGGCCACCGTGAAGGAGCGCCTGATCGAGGAGGTCATCAAGCGCCTCAACGTGGGCAACCTGATGGTGCTGGTGCAGATCGGCTCGATGCCCCACGAGCTGACGCTCAAGAACATCGACCTCTTCGCCAGAGAGGTCCTGCCCGGCCTGCGCGAGATCTGGGACGACAAGGGCTGGGAGAACCACTGGTGGCCGAAGAGCCTCCGCGGCAGCCGCCAGCCCGCCGGCGCGGCGCGATGACCGCCGAGGCGAAGACCGTCACCGTCTGGAACGGGCGCGTGCCGATCCGCGTGCACGTCGCGGGCTCCGGTCCGGCGCTGGTCTTCTTCCACGGGCCGTGGGGCCTCACGTGGGGCCCGTTCCTCGACGCGCTCGCCCGGCAGTTCACCGTCTACGCGCCGGAGCATCCGGGCACGAGCCCGGGGGATCCGGACTCGATCCGGCACGTGGACACCCTGTGGGACCTCGTCCTCTGCTACGACGAGCTGTTCGAGCAGCTCAAGCTGCGCGACGTCGTGCTGGCCGGCCACTCCTTCGGGGCCATGGTGGCCTGCGAGGTGGCGGCGCTGCAGCCGTCGCGCGCGAAGCGGCTCGCCCTCATCGATCCGATCGGTCTCTGGCTCGACGACACGCCGGTGGTCAACTGGATGCTGCTGGGGCCGGCCGAGATGCCCGCGCACGTCTTCCACCGGCCGGACGGCCCCGCCGCCCAGGCCATGTTCGCGGTGCCCGCCGAGGCGGAGGCCGGCGCCCTCGCGCGAACCCGGCTCACGTGGGCGATGGGCGCCACCGGCAAGTTCATCTGGCCGATCCCGGACAAGGGGCTCAAGAAGCGCATCCATCGCGTCACCGCGCCGACCCTGCTGCTCTGGGGCGAGCACGACCGCCTCGTCCCGCGCGCCTATGCCAAGGCGTTCGCGGGCCGGCTCCCGGACACGCGGCTCGAGGTGGTGGCGGGCGCGGGCCACGCGCCCCATCTGGAGCAGCCCGACGCCACCGCGCGCGCGGTCCAGGCCTTTCTCAAGGCCTGACCGCCCGCGCACGCGCCGGCGGCTTGCGTCACCGGCGCGACTCGACTATTCTTGGCCACCCCAGTGACAACCGGCAAGGAGGCCGCCATGAGCCGCAATACGCCCGTCGCCAGCAATAGCCTGACCGTCCGTGTCCGTCTCGCCAACAAGCCGGGCATGCTCGGCCGGATCACCTCCGCCATCGGCGAGGCCGGCGGCGACATCGGGGCGGTGGACGTGGTGGAGGCGAGCCAGAAGGAGATGACCCGGGACATCACCTTCAAGGCCTCCGACGAGGCCCACGGGCAGGCCATCGTCGAGCGGCTGCGGCAGGAGCCGGACGTCACGGTGGTCAACGTCTCCGACCGCACGTTCCTCATGCACCTCGGCGGCAAGATCGAGGTCAACGGCCGGGTGGCGGTGAAGACCCGCGACGATCTCTCGATGGCCTACACGCCCGGCGTCGCGCGCGTCTGCATGGCCATCCACGACGATCCGGAGAAGGTCTACAACCTCACGATCAAGCAGCACACGGTGGCCGTCGTCACCGACGGCTCCGCGGTGCTCGGGCTGGGCGACATCGGGCCGGCGGCGGCGCTGCCGGTCATGGAAGGCAAGTGCCTCATCTTCAAGGCCTTCGCGGGGGTGGACGCCTTCCCGATCGCGCTCGACACCAAGAACGTGGACGAGATCGTGCGCACCGTGAAGGCGATCTCCCCGATCTTCGGCGGCATCAACCTGGAGGACATCTCGGCGCCGCGCTGCTTCGAGATCGAGGAGCGCCTGCAGGCCGAGCTCGACATTCCGGTGTTCCACGACGACCAGCACGGCACCGCGGTGGTCACCCTGGCCGCCTTGCTCAACGCGCTGAAGGTCGTGAACAAGAAGCTCAACGACGTGAAGATCGTGTTCACCGGGGCGGGCGCCAGCGCGATCGCCACCGCGAAGCTGATGATGCTGGAGGGCGCCCGCAACATCATCGCCTGCGACCGCGCGGGCGCGCTGTATCGCGGGCGGACCGAGAACATGAACCCGATGAAGGCCTGGTTCGCCGATCACACCAACGCGGAGGGGATCCGGGGCACCGTGCGCGACGCGATGGTGGGCGCCGACGTCTTCGTCGGCCTGAGCGGCCCCGGGGTCGTGAAGGTGGACGATCTGGGCGCGATGCATCGCGACGCGATCGTCTTCGCGATGGCCAACCCGACCCCGGAGATCATGCCGGAGGAGGCGGGCAAGTACGTGAAGGTCATGGCCACCGGCCGCTCGGACTACCCGAACCAGATCAACAACTCGTGCGGGTTCCCCGGCTTCTTCAAGGGGCTCTTCGACGTGCGGGCGCGCAAGGTCAACGACGAGATGAAGCTGGCCGCGGCCCACGCGCTCGCCAACATCGTCTCCGACGCCGAGCTCTCCGAGGAGTACATCACGCCCTCGATGTTCGACCCGCGCGTGGTGCCCGCGGTGGCGTCCGCGGTGGCCGACGCGGCGGTGCGCACCGGCGTGGCGCGCCGGAAGCGCGGGTAAGCGCGCATGGCCGCCTACGTCATCGTGGACCTGACCGTGACCGATCTGCCCGCCATGGAGGAGTACCGCAAGCGGGTGCCCGCGACGCTCACGCCGTACGGCGGGCGCTTCCTGGTGCGCGGCGGCGCGCACCAGACGGTGGAGGGCGAGTGGAAGCCGAACCGTCTGGTGGTCCTCGAGTTCCCCAGCCTGGACCACGCGAAGCGCTGGTACAGCTCGGAGGAGTACCGCGAGCCTCTGGCCATGCGCCTGCGCGCCGGCCGCGCCAACCTGATCATGGTCGACGGCGTTCCCTCCGCCTAAGAGCTCAAGACTAGCCCTCGTTCGAGCGCCGGCTTCGCCGGCGCAATCCCGTTGTGGGGGGAGGTTCGGAGGGGGCCGTCGAGGCCCCCTCCGATTAAACTTCTGGGCCGGCGTCGAAGCGCAGGCCCATCTTGGTCTTGAAGACCTCGAGCGCGTTCGGGTCCACCGCCTCGATCTGCTTGGCGATGGCGGGCGGCAGCCCGATGTCGTTGCGGTCGTTGATGCCGCCGGTGATGACGGTCAGCAGCACCGCGTCGGTGGTGCCCACGTTGCGGAAGCCCCGGTTCACCCCGGGCGGGCACGAGAAGGTGTCCCACTTGGTCAGCACGATCTTCTCGCCCCCGTCGTCGTTGAGCGAGAACTCGAGGGTGCCGTCGAGCACGGTGAAGGTCTCGAAGGTCTTCACGTGCGCGTGCAGGCACGGGCCCTGGCCCGGCGGCATGATCGAGATGAACATGGTGAGGCCGGCCGCGTTGTAGATCGGCGCGTCGTTGCCGAAGGCGGACGGGGTGCGCTCCAGCACCACCGGCATCAGCTTGCGCGCCAGGATGATGTCCTTGGCGGCCTGGGTCACGGTGGTGTCGTTCTTCATGAACTCCATCGGCTGGAGCTGCGCGAAGCGGCCGGTGCGCGCGGCGATCTCGTCGCGGGTCATCTGGACGGTCTGCATGGCGGTCCCTTTCTAGCGGAAGACGATGGTGCTGGGGCTGCCCACCGCCGCGACCTGGCCGGTGGGCGTGAGCGTGCCGGCCTGCCGGTCCACGCGAAAGGCCACGATGGTGTCGCTGTCCTGGTTCGCCGCGTAGAGCATCGCGCCCGCGGGGTCGAGGCCGATGAAGCGCGGCGTCTTGCCCCGGGTCGGCTCCCACGCGACCGGCGAGAGGGTGCCCGCAGCCTCATCCACCGCGAACACCACGACGCTGTCGTGGCCGCGGTTCGAAGCGTAGACGAAGCGGCCGGAGGGCGCGATCGCGATCTCGGACGTCGTGTTGCGCCCGGTCCAGCCCGGCGGCAGCGTGGTGATGGTCTGGCGCGGCTCCAGCGCGCCGGTGTCGGCGTCGAAGCGGTACGTGGTCAGCGTGGAGTCGAGCTCGTTGAGGACGTAGGCGAACGCCCCGGTCGGGTGGAAGCCGGCGTGCCGCGGCCCCGCGCCCGGCCGGCTCGCGACCGACGCGGGCACGCCGGGGACCAGCGTGCCGCCCTCGCCCACCCGGAAGACGAAGACCGCGTCGAGGCCCTTGTCCGGAATCAGGCAGAACCGCCCGCGCGGGTCGAAGGCCGCGTCGTGCGGATGCGCGCTGGTCTGCTCCTTCGGGTGCGGCCCCGTCTTGCCGGTGAGCGGAACCAGCTCGCGGAGCGCGCCGAGCGAGCCGTCCGGCTCGATCGGCAGCACCGCCACCGTCCCCGAGCTGTAGTTGGCGCAGACCAGGTAGCGGCCGGAGGCCTCGATCCCGAGCCGCACCCCGTTCTTGCCCTGGGTGGGCTGCCGGTTGAGGACGGCCAGGCGGCCGGTGGCCGGATCGATCGCGTAGGCGGTGGCCTCGTGCGCCTCCCCGTGCGCCGAGTAGAGCACCGGGCGCCGCGGATCGAGCGTGAGCCATGAGGGGTTGACCAGATCGCCGAGGCGCTGGACGTGGCTCCAGGCCCCGGAGCCCTCGTCGATGCGGTAGACGTTGATACCGTCGCCCCGCCCGTCGCGATCCTTCGACGTGTAGCCGCCGACGTAGGCCAGCATGGCGGGCCGATGCTGCGACAGCGGCCGCCGGGCTGTCAAGGGCCCTTGACACGTCGGGCCGGCGGGCGTTACCTGTCTGGGCGAGCCAACCCGCGACGAATCCCCAGAGGAGGTCACCATGAAAGCTGCCGTGTTCCACGGGCCGCATCAGCCGCTCACGATCGAGAACGTCGACATCGACAAGCCCATCGGCCGAGAGGTGCTGGTGCGCACGGTGGCCTCCGGCGTCTGCCACAGCGATCTGCACTTCGTGGACGGGTTCTACCCCTTTCCAACGCCCGCCATCCTGGGCCACGAGGCCGCCGGCATCGTGGAGGCGGTGGGGCTGCAGGTGAGCGAGTTCAAGCCGGGCGACCACGTGATCGCCTGCCTGTCCGTCTTCTGCGGGCACTGCGACTACTGCCTCACCGGCAAGACCCACCTCTGCCAGACCCGGCCGGTGCGGGCCAAGACGGATCCGCCGAAGCTCTCGTGGAAAGGGCAGCCGGTCAACCAGTTCGCCAACCTATCCGCCTACGCGGAGCAGATGCTCGTCCACGAGAACGCGCTCGTGAAGATCGACGACTCCATGCCGCTCGACCGCGCGGCCCTGATCGGCTGCGGGGTGACCACCGGGGTGGGCGCGGTGCTGAACACCGCGCGCATCGAGGCGGGCTCCACGGTGGCGGTCTTCGGCGCGGGCGGGGTGGGCCTGGCCGCGGTGCAGGGAGCGCGCATCGCGGGCGCGCGCATGATCATCGCGGTCGACACCGTCGAGTCGAAGCTCACCACCGCCAAGGAGCTCGGGGCCACCCACGGGGTGAACGCCAAGGCCGACGACCCGGTCAAGCAGATCCGGGCCCTGACCAACGGCGGGGTGGACTACTCTTTCGAGTGCATCGGCCTCAAG
>DATFGS010000818.1:0-1194 GCA_035249225.1 Candidatus Methylomirabilota bacterium
GACGCCGTGGCGCTCAACGACGAGGGCCGGATCGCCTCCCGCTGCCACGCCTGCGAGCACGAGACTCAGCGGGCGCTCTGGCGCTGGCAGAAGCGAAGGCAGCGGGCGTCCACAGTCTCCACAGGGTTACGCACAGCGTGAAGCGCGAACTGCGACCGGGTGATGCGTTCGTCCGCGATGGGAAGCGCTGGATAGTCGTCGGCCGGGCGGAGGGCGGGCAGCAGTCCGTCGTCGTCGGTTCGCTCGCGCACCGGCTCGCCACAGCCGAGATCGCGGCGCGGCGCGGCTCAGACCCCAGGGGTACGGTCGCATCGTGAGTGACGCTAGTCGCGGTACAGCCGAACGAGCACCGAGCCCGAGCGCCGACCCCACACCCGGTACTTAGGGGCGGCGGCGTGGGGGTCGATTCCCGAGGCTCGAAGCTCCCTGGCCGGGACGAAAACCCAGACGCCGCGCTCGCGACCACGTCGGACGCTCTGACGGGCGGCGGCTGCGTCGTAGCGCACTCCATCACTGAGCCTGTCCATGGCGGTAGTCTAACCAACAATCGCCCGCCTTACTACCTCGAACCCTCCGCAGCGCCCTGGATTCCGTACGTCCCCAGGAGGCAGCGCGTCGAGGACAAGATCCGCGCCCTACAGGTGCGGTGGTACTCGCACGGTCGCTGGCGTGGCCCCGCGCCTCGCTCGTGGCGCAAGGTGCGAGTATGAACGTCGCCGGAAGGTCAATGCGCCCCAGGCGTAAACTCGACCCCGTTGAACCGAGCTGGACGCGGCTTGGGACGAGCGGGTGCGGCGGCTATGCAACGGGGCCGCTGATCGGGTAAGCCCTGACCGGCCAGATGAGCCGAGAGCGACGCCCGCACCGCTTGTCCGTCGATGCCGCCGCCGCTCTCGGAGTCACGCTCCCCGGTAGTACGCGCCCGAAACGCGCCACCGTGAACATAGATCGTACCTGACGAGGCCCCTAGTATAGCAGAAATGCTATCGCCCGAAACAGGGAGGGCGGAGGTGCGGGCTCGGCTCCTTCGGGCTGTGAAGGCCCCTCCCGCCGACCCCTTACCGTTGGCCACCACTCCGCTCGTGTGGCGCGACGTTGGCGCCCACGGCCTCCGGCACCCCTTCCAGCCTTGCGCGGCACGGTAAGCCTTGACGAAAACGCACTTACCTGTTAGGCTCAAATTTGAGCCTAACA
>DATFGS010000819.1:0-1570 GCA_035249225.1 Candidatus Methylomirabilota bacterium
GGGATCAGCGCGGATCTGGCCGCGGCCGAGCTCGGCGCGGGCCGGTGGAGCCGGGCGCTCGATCTCTACGGGCGGATGCTCGACGCGGATCCGGAGAACCGCGAGGTCCTGGCCGCCTACCGCGAGATTCTCCTCGCCCACGCCCCGCGCGTCGAGCTGATCCACTCCACGCTGCTCCAGGCCGCGGCCACCCACCACGTGGAGGAGGCGGCGTGGCGCGGCTGGCTGGCCGACCGCTGGTGGCTGCGGGCGGGCGCGCGGTACGGCAGCTATCAACAGGACCGCGTGGCGGGCCAATCCGCGTTCAGCGAGACGGTGTCGACCGCGCTGGCCACCGTCGGCGTCCAGCCCACGCGCGCGCTCTCGCTCTGGGCGGGGCTCGAGGAGTCGCGCCGCCGCGAGGACATCTACCGCACCACCGGCCGGCTCGGCGCCGCCTACGACGACGCGAAGGCCACCAGCGCGACGCTGGACGTGGCGATCCGCGAGCTGCTCACGAACCCGGTGACCGCGGTGCCCCGGAACGGCTCGACGGACCGGGTGACGGTGGACGTGGCGCGCCGCGTCCTGGTCCCGATGGTGCTGGGCGCCCACTACGACTTCCGCCACTACCGCGTCTCGGGCGAGGACCTAGGCGACCGCTGGGAGGCGGCGGGGCGGGCCGAGCTCGAGCTGGTGCGGAGTCGCGTGCAGGTCACGCTGATCCCGCAGGTGTTCTTTTCCCGCTACACCGCCACCGCGGGCGGTGCGCTGCGCGAGGCGGTCTCGTTCATCAAGCGGGAAGACGTCGTGGGCATCGGGAGCGTGGTGGGCTGGGACGTCACGCCCGCGGTGCGGCTGCAGGCGGGCGCGGTCGGGCGCCGCGACCTGTTCCGCGCGATCACCTCGTGGGAGGTCAACGGGGAGGGCCGCTGGCGAATTCGCCCCTGGCTGGAGGGGCGGGTGCTCTATACTCGCAACACCGAGTCCACCACGGTGGGCGGCCTGGAAGAGTTCTTCCTCGGCCGTCTCGACATCCTGTACTGATGACACCTACGTCGCGGCGTTCGGGGATCCTGCTGCTGGCGGCCGCGCTGCTGACCGCGACCGGATGCGCGAGCGCGGTCCAGGAGTGGGTGAAGCCCGGCGCCGCCCGCGTGGGCCGGGTCGCGGTGCTCGCGTTCGAGAACCAGACCACCTCGCTGCGGGCCGGCCAGTCCGCCGCCGATCTCCTCGTCACCGAGCTGCTCGCCACCGGAACGATCGCGGTGATGGACCCGAGCGAGGCCGCCGATCTCCTCCGCCGCGAGAACCTGGACCCGGCCGACACGGGCCGCTTGCCGTCCGCGCAGCGGATCGGCCGGCTGCTCCAGGTGAGCCACGTGCTGCAGGGCTCGGTGACGGAGTACCGGTACAAGCCCGGTCTCTCCGAGACGCCCGCGGTCGGCGTCACCGCGCGGCTGGTGGAGGTCGCCTCCGGCGAGGTGGTGTGGAGCGCGAGCCACGCGCGCCTCGGCTCCTCGTGGATCCGCGAGGACGGGCTCGCGCGCGTCGCGCAGCGGGTGGCCCACGACATGGCCGCCCATCTGAC
>DATFGS010000820.1:0-3610 GCA_035249225.1 Candidatus Methylomirabilota bacterium
TGCTCGCGGTGCAGGTGCTGCGCGCGCGGGGCTGCCGCGTGCTCGCGGTGGCGCGGTCGACCCGGCGCCTCGATCTGGCGCGCGCGCTGGGCGCGGAGGCGGTCGCGCTCTCGGGAGCCGACGACGACACCGCGGCGGCGCGCGCCTTCTCCGGGCGCGAGGGTGTGGACCTGGTGATCGAGACCGCGGGCACCGCGCTCGCGGTGGAGCAGGCGGTCAACCTGTGCCGTCCCGGCGGGCGCGTGGTGCTCACCGGGCTGCCGCACGAGGCGACCGCGCTGAACTTCTTCTGGGTGGTGCGCCGCGAGCTGCGGATCATCGGCTCGATGATCTACCAGGACGAGTTCCCGGAGGCGATGCGGCTCCTCGAGGCGGGAGCGGTCCGGACCGATCGGCTCCTCTCCCGGACCTTCCCGCTGGACCGCATCGACGACGCCTTCGAGGCCCACCGCGCGCCCGATACGATCAAGGTCGCGGTCGTCCCGCCCGCCGGCTAGCTCCCGCCTTTTTCGGCTGCCCCGTAAACACTAAGATACGGGGAGGCGTCTGTACGCGGAAAGGGTGGGCATGCGACGAGTCCTGGGTGGGGCCGCGTTGTTCCTGGTGGCGCTGATCGGGGTCGCGTGCTCCTCCGCGCCCGCGCGGACGACCGCGACATCGCCCGGGCCGCCTCGGCCGACGGCCGTGGCGATGCGCCTGCCCCCCACCACGCTCGGCCCGGACCAGGTCATCCTCCACGCCCTCAACCGGCTCGGGTACGGCCCGCGGCCGGGCGACGTGGAGCGGGTGCGGCGGATGGGCCTCGTCGCGTACATCGAGCGGCAGCTCGACCCGAGCGAGATCCCAGATCCGGCGGTGGAGCAGGCGCTCGCGTCCTATCCGGTGCTCGCGCAGAGCGCGGCCGCCCTCTACCGCGACTATCCGCCGCTCACTCCGCAGGCGCAGCAGCGGCTGGCCTCGGGCGGGATGAGCCGCCAGGAGATCATGGAGGCCTATCCTCCCGAGCGCCGGCCCGTGGTCATCACCGGCCAGATGCAGGCCGCCCGGATCACGCGGGCGATCGCGAGCGACCGCCAGCTCGAGGAGGTGATGGTCGACTTCTGGTTCAACCACTTCAACGTCTACGCGCAGAAAGGGGCGGTGCGCTGGATGCTGCCGGCCTACGAGCGCGAGGCGATCCGGCCGCACGCGCTCGGGCGGTTCCGAGACCTCGTGCTGGCCACCGCGCGCCATCCCGCGATGCTCTTCTACCTCGACAACTGGCTCAGCACCCGCGCCGACTTCGTGGTGCCGGGCGGGCCCAACGCGGGCCGGCGCATGGGCCTCAACGAGAACTACGCCCGCGAGCTCATGGAGCTGCACACCCTCGGGGTGGACGGCGGGTACACGCAGCAGGACGTGCTCGAGGTCGCGCGCTGCTTCACCGGCTGGACCATCGACCGGCCCCAGCAGGGCGGGGGCTTCATCTTCCGCTCGCTCGCCCACGACCGCGGGGCCAAGCGCGTCCTGGGCCACGACATCCCGGCGGGCGGCGGCCAGCAGGACGGCGAGCGCGTGATCGAGATCCTGGTGCGGCACGAGGCGACCGCGCGCTTCATCGCGACCAAGCTCGCCCGCCGCTTCGTGAGCGACGACCCGCCCGCGGCCCTGGTCGAGCGCACCGCCGCCGCCTTCCGGAGAACGGACGGCGACATCCGCTCGACCCTGCGGACGATCTTCGCCTCACCGGAGTTCTGGTCGGCCGACGCCTACCGCGCCAAGATCAAGACGCCGCTCGAGGTCGTGGCCAGCGCGGTGCGGGCGCTCGACGGCCGCCTCGTCGCCGACGCCCCCGGCGGCGGGATCGCGCTGGCGCGGGAGGTCGGCAAGCTCGGCGCGCCGCTCTACGAGGCGCAGCCGCCCACCGGGTACCCGGATCGCGCGGAGGCCTGGGTGAACACCGGCGCGCTGCTCGGGCGCATGAACTTCGCGCTCGGCCTGGCCCAGAATCGCGTCCGGGGCGCCCGTGTGGACGTGGCGGGATTCCTGGAGAGCACGGACCGCGCCCGGCCCGAGCAGGTGCTCGACCGGCTGCTCGCGGGGATCCTGCACGGGGAGGCGTCGGCCCGGACCCGCGCGGTCCTGTCGGCTCAGCTCGAGAGCCCGGAGATCACCCGGACCACCCCGTACGACCGGGTGGCGAAGGACACCGACGCGGAGAAGCTGGCCGCGCTCGTCCTGGGCTCACCCGAGTTCCAGCGGAGATAGCCATGGACCCCTGCACGCGGCGCTCGTTCATGAAGGGCGGCGCGCTCGCCTTGTTCGCGCTGGGCGGCCCGCCGCGCTTCCTCGCGCGCGCGGCCTTCGCGCAGGGGAGCGCCACCGCCCGGCCGAAGATCCTGATCGCCATCTTCCAGCGGGGCGCGGTGGACGGCCTCAGCATGATCGTTCCGCACGGCGATCCGGACTACTATGCCGCGCGCGGCAACATCGCGATCGCCCGCCCGGCTCCGGGCGTGGCGGACGCCACCCTCGACCTGACCGGATTCTTCGGCCTGCACCCCTCGCTCGCGCCGCTCCAGCCGATCTGGGACGATCGGCGCCTCGCGATCGTGCACGCCTGCGGCTCGCCCGACACCACGCGCTCCCACTTCGACGCGCAGGACTACATGGAGTCGGGGACGCCCGGCTTCAAGAGCACCCCCGACGGCTGGCTCGCGCGCGGGCTCGCCGGGATGCCGGCCCGCGAGCCGGCCTCGCCCTTCCGGGCCGTCTCGCTGGGGCCGGTCCTGCCGCGCATCCTGCGCGGGGACGTGGGCGCGGTGGCGATGAACAGCGTGGCCGACTTCGACGTCAAGGACGGCGTGGCCATGACGGCGGCGGGCCCCGGCGCGCGGAAGGGCTTCGAGTCGCTCTACGAGCAGGGAGTGCGCGATCTCCTCTACGGCACCGGCCGCGAGACCTTCGAGGCGGTGAAGATGCTCAGGGCGGCGGCCCCGCAGCGGATCGTGCCGGCGAACGGCGCGGTGTACCCGCGCGGGCGCTTCGGCGAGAGCCTGCGGCAGATCGCCCAACTGATCCGAGCCGACGTCGGCCTCGAGATCGCCTTCGCGGACGTGGGAGGCTGGGACACCCACGCGGGGCAGGGCAACGAGCGCGGCCAGCTCGCCACGCGTCTCAAGGATTTCGCGGAAGGTCTCGCGGCGCTGGACCGGGATCTCGGATCCCGGATGAGCGACGTGGTGGTGCTGACGATGTCGGAGTTCGGCCGGACCGTCCGCGAGAACGGCAACCGGGGCACCGATCACGGTCACGGCACCGCGATGCTGGCGCTGGGCGGACCGGTCAAGGGCGGCCGCGTGTACGGGCGCTGGCCCGGGCTCGGCCGCGATCAGCTCTTCGACGGCCGCGATCTCGCGGTGACCACCGACTTCCGGAGCCTCTTCACCGAGGTCGCGGTGCGCCATCTCGGCGCGCCGGTCGCGCCGCTCTTTCCGGGCTTCAGCGCTCCGAGCGGCGCGTGGCCCGGCGTCCTGGCGTAGAGAACCTCCCCTTCCGGCACTCGGCGATTACCCGCGCCGCGAAGCGCGCCGCGGCGGCCCCGCGGCGGAAGCCGGGCCGGTGCACGAGG